>NZ_JBHXBG010000058.1:0-30636 GCF_042726755.1 Promicromonospora sp. NPDC060271
TTCGGTCGGTTGCCTTGAGATCGGTCATCTGATGGACCGATCTCAAGGCAAGCGACCGAACTCGGACGACGGCGGAGGCAACCGACCGATCTCGCGACCGCTCGCGCCACCTACGCGTTCCGTGACTCCGCGAGCTCGCGCCCGTAGCGGACGGCGGCGGTCTCGGCGTCGCGCTTGAGCTCGGCGGCAGGCTCGGCGAAGGCGTCCAGCGCCGGGTTGACGCCGACGAGGGTGAACGCGCGGTGCACGATGCGCAGGTCGAGGCCCCAGACGTCCTCCAGCACGCGACGCAGCCACGCGGTGGAGTGGTCCCAGCCCTCCTTGGGCGAGCCCTCGGCGTAGTTGCCGCCGAGCACCGTGACCAGCGTGGCGGGCTTGCCGCGCAGTGCGGTGCCCTGCGGGTCGATGCGCGGTTCGGTGTACGCGAGGTCGAACCACGTCTTGAAGTGCTGCGAGACACCGTAGTTGTACAGCGGCACGGTGAACAGGAGGGCGTCGGCGTCGATGAGCTCGTCGGCGAAGGTGCGGGCGAGGGCGGTCGCCTCGCGCTGCGCGTCAGTCCGCTCGTTCTCCGGGGTGAACCCGCCCTGCACTGCGTCCTGCCAGGCGGTGGTCGGCACCGGGTCGGCGGCGAGGTCGCGTCGCACAACGGTCGACGTCGGGTGGGCGGCGGTCCACTCCGCCTCGACGAGGTCGCCGAGCGAGCGACTGGCGGAGGAGGCGGGAAGGATGCTCGCGTCCAGGCGGAAAAGGGTCACGACTGCTCCGTTCTTGTTCTCAGAGTCGCTAAGAAAACCAGAGCGACTAGTGAGACGGTAGCACGGGTAGACTGGCGTGATGACAGCGGACGCCCCGCAGGTGCACCAGTGTGATGCGGCGATCACGCTCGCCTTCTCGGTCCTCGGCAAGCGGTGGAACGGCATGATCGTGGCTGTCCTCGGCTCCGGACCGCTGTCGTTCGTGGCCCTGCGACGCGCCGTCACCGGCATCAGCGACGCGGTGCTGTCGGACCGGCTCTCCGAGCTCGCCGAGGCCGGCATCGTCACCCGGAGCGTGGATCCCGGACCGCCCGTCGCCGTCGCCTACGCGCTCACGGCCTCCGGCGAGAAGCTGCAGCCGGTGCTGCAGGAGCTCGGCCGCTGGGCCCTGGAGAACATGGCCGGCGCCGCCCACCGCTGAGCGGCGATCACGCCCGCGACGGAGCCTGGTTCGTCGGCGCGTCCCAGTCGATCCGGTAGTCGGTGATCCAGTCGCGTGTGGCCCGGGTCGCGGCGCGGCCCACGAGCGGCAGGATCACGCGGTCGCGCAGCACCCGGGTCAGCGGGTTCGGGATCTTCTGGTTGGACGTGCGCTTCGCCTGGGCGATCAGCTTCTCCACCCGCGTCCGCCGGAACGCCTCGAAGGCGGTGAACGCCGTGGCCGGGTCACCGTGGTCGCGCAGGAACCGCGCGAGCAGCACCCCGTCCTCGAGCGCGAGGGAGGCGCCCTGGCCGGAGGTCGGTGAGATGGCGTGCGCCGCGTCCCCGATCAGCCCGACCGGGCCGCGGTGCCACACGGGCACGTGCGGCAGGTCGAGCGTGTTCCACGGCGGCGCGATGTCCGGTGTGGCAGCGATCAGGTCCGTCGCCGGGCCGTCGTCGTCGGCGAAGAGGCTGGTCAGCTCGGCCCGCCAGCGGTCAGGGGTCCATGCGGCGAGCTCGTCGTCGGTCGCTGCGCGAGCCTGGGGGACGTTGGCGAACCACCACACGTCGCCCGGCGCCCTGTTCACGTGGGCGAAGAAGGCACGCTTGCCGAACATCATGGTGAACGTGCCGTCCGGCGCGTCGACGGAGACGCCCGAGGCGTAGCCGCCGGTGTTCAGCAGGCCGGTGTAGCGCGGCGGCGGGCAGGCCGGGTCGAGGACCGCCCGCACGCGGGAGTGCAGGCCGTCCGCGCCGACGAGCAGGTCGCCCTCCGTGGTGGTCCCGTCCGCGAACGAGGCTCGCACGCCCCCGTCCGGCAGTGTCGTGACGCCGACGAGACGTTTGCCGTACTCGACGGGGATGCCGCGGCGCGCGGCCTCGTCGCGGAGGTGCACGTAGAGGTCGGAGCGCCGGACGGTCTGGCTGACCGTGCCCGCGGCGTCGTCCCGGCCCATCGAGAAGTTGGTCAGCGGCCTGCCGGACGACGACCGCAGCGCGAGGGTGTGCGTGTCGAACCCGCCGAGGTCGTGCCGGTCGATGCCCAGCACCTGGAGGGCAGCCAGCCCGTTCGGGGCGAGGTTGAGGAAGGAGCCGACCCCGTCGGCCGTGCGCTGGTACGCCTCGTGGATCGTGGCGTCGATGCCCGCCTTCTGCAGGGCCATTGCGGTCACGGGTCCGGTGATGCCCGCTCCGATGATGATCGCTCTCATGTAATGACCATAAGATGGTTACCCATAAAATGGCAAGATGGTGGAGCAGGGAATCCGCACGGGCGATCTACGCTGGGTCCCGTGACCCAGGACTCCCGGCCGCGCTCGCCGCTCGCGATGGTGCTGCTGGCGCTGCTCGCCGAGGAGCCCATGCACGCCTACCGGATGCAGCGGCTGATCAAGTACCGGCGCAAGGACGACGTCGTCAACGTGGCGCGCAGCAACAGCGTCTATCAGTCGATCGAGCGCCTGCTGAGGGACGGCCTCATCGAGGTCCACGAGAAGCTGGCGGCCGAGACCGGCCCTGCCCGCATCGTCTACGCCCTGACCAGCGACGGCAGGGATGCCCTCGGCCGCTGGATGGACGCCGCCCTCGCCACCCCCGCACGGGAGTTCCCCGAGTTCCGGGCGGTGCTGGCCGTGCTGGCGATCACCGGCCCGGACCTGGTGCGCGCCCGGCTCGAGGAGCGGGTGCGGGCGCTGGAGGCAGTGCTCGCCGAGGCCGAGCGAGAGGCCGCTGCCGCCAAGGAGTGGGGCCTGGCCAGGGTGCTCATGCTCGAGCACGAGCACCTCGTCGCCGTCACGCGCGCCGAGCTGGACTGGGCGCGCCAGGTGGTCGCCGATCTCCGGTCGGGGGCACTGACCTGGGACACGGAGGAGATGCTGGCCAACCGCCCGCCCGAATGACCTGGCCATCGCCCGGCTCGCCTGTTGCGTACACCTGGGCGATGTCCGGGCCTGCGGGCGTAGCATCCGATGGTGATCTTTCGGACGGTCGCCACATCCGCCGCAGTCCTCGTCGCGCTGGCGCTGACCGGCGCCGTCGCCGGTCCGGTCTGGGAGCCCGCGCCCGTGCCCTCGCACCTGCGCCTCGGCTCGACGGAGACGGCGATCGGCGGCGCCCTGCCCGGGGGCGGTGAGCCCGGCGACCACGAGGTGCGCGAGTCCGAGGTGACGATCCCGCTCGCCGACGGGCTGGAGGTCGGCGGGCTGCTGCGCGAACCGATCGACGCCGGTCCCGGGGAGCACCCGGGGATCGTGTTCGTGCACGGCGCGGGCACCGGCAAGGCCGTCGACGCGTTCACCCTTGCCGCGACGGCGCTGGCGAGCGCGGGGATCACCACGCTCGTGCCCGACAAGCGGCTCGACAACTACTCGACGCGGCACCGGGACTACGAGGCCATGGCGCGCGACTACGCGCACTCGGTGAGCTACCTGCGCGACGTGCCGGGCGTCGACCCGGACCGGGTCGGGCTGTACGCGGAGTCGGAGGGGGCGTGGGTGTCGCCCGTGATGATGGTGGACGACCCGCGGCTCGCGTTCCAGATCCTGGTCTCCGCGCCGGTGGTCCCGCCACGGCAGCAGGCAGCGTACGCGGTCGACAACTACCTGCGGAACACCGACGTCCCGGCAGGGGTCTTCCGCGCGATCCCGCGTGCGGTCGGGATGCGGCTGCCCGGCGGTGGGTTCGAGTACGCCGACTTCGACGTGCGGCCCTGGCTCGAGCAGCAGGACGACCCGATCCTCGCCGTGTACGGCACGAACGACGCGTCGATGCCGCTCGAACAGGGCACACAGGAGCTCCTGGACACAGCCGGCGACGTGACCGTCCGGTTCTACGACCACGCGAACCACGGCATCAACGTCGAGACGCCCGACGGGCTGGTGCTGCACCCCGACTTCGCGACCGACGTCGCCGACTGGGTGCTCGGCCTCCCCGCCACGGCGTCCGCCCCGCCCCGGCTCGCCGGTGCCCAGCCCCGGCAGGTCTACCTCGCCGCGCCGGTGCCGCAGCCGCAGTGGTACGGCGACGGCGACTGGCTGGTCGGCGTGGTGATCACCGCGGCGGGCCTGCTGCTGGTGGGCCCGCTGCTGGTCGGCGGTACGGCTCTGGTGGGCCGCCTCGCCCGACGTCGTACGGGTCGCCCGGGCGTACACCTCGCGCGGAGTCTGCGCGCGCCTCTGGCGGGCCTGGCGATCGGGGCGGTGGTGACCACCGTCGGGCTCGCTGTGTACCTGGCGGCGGTCGCCCGCCTCGCCCTGGACTACGAGAAGAACGCGCTGGTGGTGCAGGGCGGCTGGATCGGCGTCCGGCTGCTCGGCATCGCGACTGTCGTGGCGGCGGCGCTGCTGCTCAACCGGCTCCGCGACCTGCGGATGTCGCTGGTCGAGCCGGTCGAGACGACACGGAGCGACACGTCACGGGCCGGCGCCGCCGGCATCGCCGTCCGGACGGGTTTCTGGGCGACGGTCCTCGGCGCGACGGCGCTGCTCGTCACCCTGGCGTACTGGGGCGCCTACCAGCTCGGCATCTGACCGGACCCGCCGAGCCGCAACAGCTCCGGCGCCTGGCGCACGAGCGGTCGCGGTACGCCGTCGTCGGGCACCGTGTCCGGAAGGCGCAGGTGCCGCACCTGGTCCACGTGCGTGGTCGTCGCCAGCGCGGCACTGTGGTCCGCCGGGGCGGGCACGTGCGTCAGGTACGGGCGGGGGTGGGGGAGCCGGACCGACGGGTCCCGCGTCAGGAGCGTCGGCCGTGGGCCGGTGACGTCGAGATCGCGCAGCGGGATCGTCAGCCCGTGCCCGGTCAGCTTGGCGGTCGCCTCCTTGCGGGTCCAGTACGCGAGCAGCGCGTCGGCACGGTCGCGGGCCGGCAGGCGCCGCCAGGCCCGCCGCTCGGCGGGCGTGAGCGCGGCGGCCGCCAGGTCCTCCAGGTCGCCGTCCGCCGGGCGCGCGTCGAGGTCGGCACCGACCCTGCCGTCGCCCACCACCGCGACCAGCACCCAGGCCCGCGTGTGCGACACCGAGTAGTCGAGGGCCGCACCCGGCACGTGCGGTCGCCCGTGCTGCGGGTCGCCGCAGCGCTCGCACGACCGGTCAACGGCTATCTCCGCCGGAGGGACGCCGAGGTACCGCGACAGGATGAGCCGCTGGGCGGCACGCGACGTCAGGTGGACCGCGGTGGCGACGGGGTCCAGACCCACGAGGTGCTCGCGATCCGGTACGGTCAGCAGGCGCGCCCAGGCTTTCCGACGTCGGACCGGAACGAGCCAGACGTCGCAGGTGCGGGGTGCCGGTGCGGCGCTCAAGTCCACTGCGTTCTCCTGTGACCTCGGCGAGCTGTCGGCTGCGGCCGACGGCGGTTTTTCGACCCATGTCGAATGTGATGGACGTGCGCAGAAATGCAGGTGTGACCGGACTCGCCGTGGTTCGGCCTGACAGGCTCCGTCCCCGGCGGGTAGTAACGTCGGGGACCCAACGCCACCAGCCACACTTCCCCAGTCTCGACCAGCGGCGTTATCGAGGAGTGAACGGATGATGGACCAGCACGCTTCCGAGCGTGACGAGAGAGATTCGGCAGACGGCGCACAGGACGCGAACGGCGCGCCGACCGAACGTCTCGGCCACGAGCACGTCGCGACGATCTCGTCGGAGACCGAGTCCGGGCACACGCCGGACGACACCAGACCCTTCGCGAACATCGCGGTGGCCGACTACGTGCGGGACGCCATCGCCGCGCTCGCCCTGCTCGTGTCGCTCGCGCTGCCGTGGAACCTGGCCGACCGGGGCGCGGACCGCGTCGAGGTGGTCCTGGCCGTCGCGCTGTCCCTCGCCTCGCTGACCCTGCCCTACTTCGCGCGCCTCAGCGTGCTGCCTGCCACCTGGACCGTGCACTCCACACGCCGCGCACGCCTGCTCGCCGGGCTGCCGCTCGCCGTGATCGGCCTGCTGCACCTCGTCTTCGACGTCCGTGGCGGTGCGGGTGTCGGCACGGGCCTGGGGCTCGCGCTGGCGGGTGCCGCCCTCGCCGCGACCCCGCGCGACAGCGAGCTCGGACCCGTCGAGGAGGACGGCGCCGTCGTGCGCGGCTGGCGCCTCGGCCTCGCCGCCGTCGGCATCCTGATCGCGGCGGGCGCGGTCACCGCAACGCTGCTCGCCGAGTTCGCCGAGGACGCGACGCTCGGCGACCGCCTGCTCGCGCCCGTGTGGCTCGCGCTGGTCGTCGGCCTGGCGTGGCTCCTGGTGGGCGGCACCGTCCGCCACGACCGGCCCTCACGGCTCGTGCTCGTCGCCGCGGGCATCGTGCTGGCGCTGCTCTTCATCTTCACCTCAGGCGACTCGCTGACCGGCCTCGAGTCCATGCGCCCCGGCGTCACGGACCCGAGCCGGTTCGGCCTGGTGCTCCTGCCGCTCGCCGCAGCCGTCGCCGGTTCTCCAGCGGTGCGCCGCGACCCCGCCGCGGAGGAGGACCTCAGCACGGAGCAGGCCGCCGGCGTGTGGGTGCGGGTGGCCATGCGCGCGTTCGACGTCATCGTGCTGCTCGCGGTGTGCAGCGCGCTGGCCGCTCTCGTGCAGCTCATCGACCCCGGCTTCATCGGGTCGGGCGCCGGGGTCACGCTGGTGGTGCGGCTGGTGCTCGGCGTCGTCGTCGGCGGTATCGCCTGGTTCGCGCGGCGCTCGCTGCAGCGCGACCCCAGCACGGGACACGTGCCCGCCGTCGGTGCGGCGTGCGTGGCCGGTGTGCTGGGGCTCGTCGTCGTCATCGCGACGTCCGGTGCGAGCCTCGGTGTGAACCTCGGCGACCTCCTCATGGCCCTCGGCCTGCCGGTCGTCGCCGCATCCGCGCTGATGGTCCCCAAGGCGGTGCGTGACCACTTCCAGACCGTCGGCATCGGTGGGGACACCGACGTCGACCGCAGCCAGGCCTACCTGTGGGCGCCGCCCCGGCCCAAGGGCGACAAGGCGCCGCCCGTCTCGCTCCCGGAGCAGCCCGTGCGGTCGGCGCCCGAGCTGCGCCGGCCCGCCGAACCGCGCCGGGTCACCTCGACGGGCGCCGTGCGCACCGTCGCCGGCGCCGCCGCGGTCCAGCACGGGGTGGTTCCCGTGCAGCCGGCGAAGCCGGAGTCGAGCGAGGTTCCGCTCAGCGCGATGCGTACCGTCGAGGAGATGCCGGCAGCGGGTGCGCCGGCGGCTTCGTCGACGAGCGAGACGGCGACTATGCCGCCGGTCCGGTCCGGTGCGACACCGGTGGCGTCCGCGCAGCCGACGGCGCGCATGCGGCCGGTGACCGGCCAGCAGGCGGTCCAGGCCGACGCCGGTGCGGCTGCCGGTGACGCGGGCCAGGAGCAGGTCACGCGCCGCGTCGTCGTCGGGCAGGAGCAGAGCCAGCGCCCCGCGGCCGCGGACCACGGGTCCGAGCCGGGCCACACGGCGGTGCTGCCGCCCGTCGGCGGCAGGTGGACGCCGGCCGTGGCGCTCGACCCGGCCACCCCGCTGGCGGACCTGGCGAAGATCGTGCAGGAGGCGCCGCACCTGCGTCCGCAGGTCGCCGCCAACCCGTCCACCTACCCCGCACTGCTGGACTGGCTGGGCGCCCTCGGCGACCCGCAGGTCGACGCCGCGCTGCGCAACCGCCGCTGACCCGCTGCTCCGGCGAAGTAGAGCGTGTGTCCGGCGTGCGTCCGGACAGGCGCTCTACTTCGCCGAGGGCGTCCGGATCGTGGGCGGGACGGGTGGTCGAAGTCACCTCCGGGGGTACAGTGGCGCCGTGCGCATGACGGTGATCCTTCTCCTTCGCTGCCGCGACGAGGCCTAGACAGGCCGGTCCCTCGTCGCGGAGGCTTGGTGTGCCGGCCAACCTCACCGAGCGAAGGACACATGATGGAGAACAGCATCACCGCCACCACCCCCGGCGGAGTTCACGACACCGGACTGCCTGGCGCAGGAGTGCATGGCGCAGCGGGCGGAATCATCGAGGACAACCCGCAGCAGACCTCTGGCATGCCGACGAGGAAGTACCTCCCGTTCCACGAGCAGATCACCGTTGACCTGCCCGACCGCACCTGGCCGACCAAGCGCATAGAGAAGGCTCCGCGGTGGTGCGCGGTCGACCTGCGGGACGGCAACCAGGCCCTCATCGAGCCGATGAACCCGGAGCGCAAGCTCCGCATGTTCGAGCTCCTGGTCGCCATGGGCTACAAGGAGATCGAGGTCGGGTTCCCGTCCGCGAGCCAGACCGACTACGACTTCGTCCGCAAGCTGATCGACGAGAACCGGATCCCCGACGACGTCGTGATCCAGGTCCTGACGCAGGCGCGTGCCCACCTGATCGAGCGCACGTACGAGGCGATCACCGGCGCGAAGCAGGCGATCGTGCACCTGTACAACTCGACGTCGGTGCTGCAGCGCGAGGTTGTGTTCCGGTCCGACCAGGACGGCATCGTCGACATCGCGCTCGACGGCGCCAAGCTGTGCCGCAAGCTCGAGGAGACCATCCCGGACACGCGGATCTACTACGAGTACTCGCCCGAGTCGTACACGGGCACGGAGCTCGAGTTCGCCGTGCGCATCTGCAACGAGGTCATCGAGGTCTTCGAGCCGACGCCGGAGCGGAAGGTCATCATCAACCTGCCCGCGACCGTCGAGATGGCGACGCCCAACGTCTACGCCGACTCGATCGAGTGGATGAGCAGGCACCTCGCCCACCGCGAGAACGTCATCCTGTCGCTGCACCCGCACAACGACCGCGGCACCGCCGTCGCGGCCGCCGAGCTGGGCTACCTGGCCGGTGCCGACCGCATCGAGGGCTGCCTGTTCGGCAACGGCGAGCGCACCGGCAACGTCGACCTGGTGACCCTCGGCCTGAACCTGTTCTCCCAGGGCATCGACCCGCAGATCGACTTCCACGACATCGACGAGATCCGCCGGACCGTGGAGCACTGCAACCAGATGCCCGTCCACGAGCGCCACCCGTACGTGGGCGACCTGGTGTTCACGGCGTTCTCCGGCTCGCACCAGGACGCCATCAAGAAGGGCTTCGAGCACATGGCCGGCCGCGCGGAGGCCGCGGGGGTCACCGTCGACGAGCTGCACTGGGGCGTGCCGTACCTGCCGATCGACCCGCGCGACGTCGGCCGCTCGTACGAGGCGGTGATCCGGGTCAACTCGCAGTCCGGCAAGGGTGGTGTGTCCTACCTGCTCAAGAGCGAGCACAACCTGGACCTGCCCCGGCGTCTGCAGATCGAGTTCTCCCACGCCGTGCAGAAGGTGACCGACGCCCAGGGCACCGAGGTGACCGGCGCGGACATCTGGCGCATCTTCACGGACGAGTACCTGCCCGTCGAGGAGGGTGCGGAGCCCGGCCTGGAGCACTGGGGCCGGCTCGAGCTGCGCGGCACGCGTGCGGTGTCGGCGGAGGGCGAGCAGGACACGCTCGAGGTCGACGTGCTGGACCGGGGGCAGGAGCTGACCCTGACCGGCACCGGCAACGGGCCGATCGATGCCTTCGTCAACGCGATCGCACAGGTCGGCGTCAAGGTACGCGTGCTGGACTACGTCGAGCACGCGCTGTCCGAGGGCGGCGACGCCAGTGCCGCCGCCTACGTCGAGTGCGCGGTGGGCGACGACGTCCTGTGGGGCGTAGGCATCGACCCGTCGATCACCCTGTCGTCCCTGAAGGCAATAGTCTCAGCGGTCAACCGAGCGGAACGCACGGCCTGACCACCCGTTGAGTGCTGGGTATTTGCGGTGTTTCCGGCCCAGGAAGCGCAAATACCCAGCACTCAGCGGAGCTTGGTGTAGGTGGCCTCGAAGCCGTCGGCCTGCTCCGTGTAGGTCGTCTCGGTGCAGGTGTACCTCAGCGGCTGGGTCCGGCCGTTGGGGTTGTAGGGGCCGCTCTCCTCGCCCACCTCGATGGTGACCGAGATGTCTCTGAAGTCCGAGCCCTCGGTCGTCAGGACGCCGTCGCCGGTCGAGACGATGTACGACGCCGTGCCGCGCCAGGTCTGGGTGATCTCCCCGACGGAGGACCCGGCGCGGATGGGCTCGGCGTCGTCGTAGTCGACCACCTGGGTGCCGTCGGCGCTGAACTCCGTCACGCGGCCCTCGAAGCCCGTGAACCTGACGGTCTCGTCGAGGCTGGAGATGTCCTGCGTCGAGGTCCAGCTCTCCAGCCGCCACGTGCCCACCAGGCACTCGTCGATGACGGCCGCCGGCGAGGCGGACGCGGACGGTGTCGCCGAGGCGGGTGCCGAGGTCGACGGCCCGGCGTCCGCGTCGGCGTCGCCGGGCGGCATGCCCACCAGGAGGGCCGTGGCGGCGCCGCCGACGATCAGGACGCCGGCTGCCGCGACGATCCAGGTGAGGGGCCGGGACAGCAGGCTGCGGCGGGGTGCCTCCGGCTCCGGCTCGGGCGGGGTCTCCTGCAGGGCCACCTTCAGCACCGTCTCGTCGTCCCGCAGGGCGGTGGCGTCGTCGTCGTCCATGACGACGTCCGGGATGTCCGGCCCGGGGACGATCTTCGTGGACGCGGTCCGGAGGCCGGCCGGGACGTCGTTCAGGAAGTCGAGGACCTCCTGCAGGCTCGGCCGGGCCTCGGGGTCCTTGGCCAGGCAGGCCTGGACGAGCGGGAGCAGCCAGGCGGGGCACGTGCTGAGGTCCGGTTCCTCGTGGACCACGCGGTAGTACACGACCGTCGTGTCGCCCTCGCCGAACGCGCGCTGCCCGGTCGCGGCATAGAGGGCGACGGCGCCAAGGGCCCAGACGTCGGCCGCGGGTGTGGAGACGCTCCCGCGTACCTGCTCGGGCGCCATGAACGCGGGCGTGCCGACCTTCAGGCCGGTGCGGGTCAGCGACGTCGTGTCGAGCGCCTTGGCGATCCCGAAGTCGATGACGAACGGCCCCTCCTGGCCGAGCAGGATGTTGGACGGCTTGAGGTCGCGGTGCACGATGCCCGCCTGGTGCACGGACCGCAGGGCCTCCGCCACACCGGCGACCGTGCGGCGCACGTCGGCCTCGGGCAGCGGACCCTGCGTGCGTACGACGGCGGTCAGCGACGGTCCCGCCACGTACTCGACGGCCAGCCACGGCTGGGCCCCCTCCGGATCCGCGTCGATCACCGTGGCGAGGAACCGGCCGCGCACCTTCATCGCCGTGGCGACCTCCGCCCGGAACCGGGTGCGGAACTCCGGGTCCTGGACGTATTCCTTCAGGATCGCCTTGAGGGCGAGCTTCCGGCCCGTGCGGGTCTCCGCGAGGTAGACGACTCCCATGCCGCCCGCCCCGATCCGGCCGAGAAGCTCGTAACCGCCGAGCTCCTGCGGGTCGGACGGCTCGAGCGGGTGGATCTGCGGGGCTGCCCCTGGGCCTGGCGAGATCATGGGTGGAAACATACCGGATTTCCTTGAATTCACCCGACATATCCGTCATGGTGATTTGCGTTCGCTCGCCAGACGTAATCCCAGGGGGAGACATGAAGAGGAAGTTTGTGAGCCGCGCGCTCCCGTCCGCGCTCGTCGCGGGAGGGCTGCTCGTCGCGGGCGGGATGACCGCGACGGCGGCCGAGGAGAGCAGCCCGTCGAGCACCGAGCAGTCGACCGGTGGTCTGGGCGGCGTCCTCACGGGCACCGTCGACGCGGTCCTCGGGGACGACGGTGCGGTGGACAGCACGCTGGACCAGGTGACGGACACCGTCGGGCAGGTCACCAAGAAGGACGGCGCCCTCGACGACACGGTGCGGGGCGTCACGGGCGCCGTTGACTCCGTGGCCGGCAAGGACGGTGCGGTCGACGACGTGGTCCAGGAGGTCACGCGCAGCACGGCCGACGAGCCGGCCGCGGCGCCGGCGGCCGCCGACCGCGGTCCTGTCGAGGACGTGGTGGGCGGTGTCTCCGGGGTGCTCAGCGCGGTGGCCGGCGAGAACGGCGCGGTGGACGACGTCCTGGGTGCCGACAAGCCCGAGCGTGGCGTGACCGACGACCTGCCCGCGGAGCTGATCGACGACGTGGGTTCCATCGGCGAGAACATCGGAGACGGCGACGTCCCGGGCTTGATCGGCGCGATCGGGGGTTCCGACGGCGTCGTGGACGACCTGCTCGAGAGCCCGTCGTCCGGTGGGCCTGGCGGCGGCCCGGGTGACGGCGGCGACGGAGGCCCCGGGGGCGGTGGCCCGGGTGATGGTGGGTCGGGCGGCGGTGGCTCGGGCGACGGTTCCGACGACGGCACGATCCCGGTGGTCAACCCGGGCGGGGGCTTCGATCTCGGTGGGCTCCTTCCCGGCACGTCGATCGGGGAGCTGCCTGGCGCGCTCGCGCAGACCGGTGGCCAGGTCGGCGCGGCGGTGGGCGCGGGACTCGCGCTCACGGCCGCGGGAGCCGCGCTGATCCGCGCCCGGCGCAGGATGCTGGAGGTCCAGGGCTGATCTGTCCGCGTCGCCCTGCTGGTCGAGCCGAGTTCGGTCGGTCGCACTCGGCTCGAGCCGAGTTCGGTCGGTCGCCTCGAGATCGGTCCGTCGAATGACCGATCTCGAGGCAACCGACCGAGCTCGGGCGTTGACAGGCTCGCGCCGCGGAAATGTCAGCGCAGCGTGCACCCCCGGGTAGCCTCCGGGTATGAACTGGCCGGTCACCATCAACTTCCATCCGGACCGGCTCGTCGCCGACGGGAGCGAGACCCTGATCGAACGCCTCGCGCACGACCGCGTCTGGCGTTCCCAGTTCGAGACCGGAACCAGCAACGGCGGCCTCACGGCGCACCACGGCGGCGACCGGTGGCGGTGGGAGCAGCGCATGTTCGACGGCCGGTACGACGACGGCCCGCCGCACGACCGCCCGCGCTACGGAGCGCTGAACCACCGGGGCAGGGCCGCAGGCGGCGCCGTCCGGTTCGGCTCCGCCCACCTGCGGCTCCGCCCGCACGTGCTGTCCCGCACCACCTTCTGCTACCCCGACTCCGTCATGGAGCCCGAGCACTTCGCCGCCGTCGACCCGGGGCCGCTGGTCGCGCTGGCCGACGCCGACACGATGGCCGGCACCCACGACCTGCTGGACGACTACGTCGAGGCCCAGGTGCACGGCGCGATAGCCCTGCCCGACGACGTCGCGGCGCTCGTGCTGGACCCCTGCTACCGCGACACTCCGGTGGCCGACGCCGCCCGCGAGCTCGGCGTCGCCGTCGAGTGGCACCACGGGTTCCGGCTGCACGTGGACGAGCTGGCGACGCGGCCGGAGTTCCGCGGGCCGGCGATCGTGGACGTGGCGCGCGCGGTCGCCGTCGGGCACACGCGTGACGGCCGGCTGGACGCACGGGTGGTGGGGGAGGCCGTGCTCGCCGGCGACCACGACCCGCAGGACCTGAAGAAGGTCTGGCACCACGTGGCCCGCTGGGGCGGCTACATCGTGCGGTAGTGCTCGGACAGCGCCGGGTAGTAGTCGCCGAACTCGATGGCGGCAGGGTCGCCGCCCGTCTCGGCGGCGACGAGCCGGTCCAGGTAGTACTCCCATCCCGGCCCGACGTTCTCGGCCATCGCGGGGTCGTCCATCGACTGCGCGAAGGTGAGCGTGGTGACGCCGTCCGCCTCCGCCAGGTCGAGCTTCAGGTGCCAGGTCGCGGGCGTGTCCTCGCCGTACGTCCCCTGCGAGGTGAGCTCGAGCTGATGGGGAGCCTTGCAGGCGTCGATCGTGTACTCCTCGGGTTCGACGTCGTCGCCCTCGTAGAGCATCTCGACGGCAACCTTGCCCGTCGCCGGATCGCCGGTCCAGCGGCCTAGCCAGCGGGCCAGGCGGTCCGGATCGGTGACCGCCGCCCACACGTCGTCGATCGGGGCGCGGAACGTCCGGGTGAGCACTATGTAGGGGCCGTCCGGGCGCTGCTCCGTGCGGCCGGTGGCGGTGATGTCGGTGCTCATGCTGTCTCCTCGTCGGTGTGCTCGGTGTCGGTGTTCCCGGCGTTCCGGGTCGCCCTGCGGTCCCGGCCGACGCGCCGCACCTCGAGCTCCAGGCCGTCGAACGCCTGCTCGGCGATCGGCGGGGCAGGAGCCGGCTGCGCGGGCGCGAGCTCGGCGAGGAGCGCGGACACGGGGGCGAGCCCTGCCCGGTCGAGCCGGTAGTGCCGCTCCCTGCCGACGTCGTCGGCGGTCACGAGCCCGGCCGAGCCCAGGGCGCGCAGGTGCTTGCTGATCGCCGGGCGGCTGATCGGATGGGCCGACGCCATGTCGACGACCCTCGCCGGCCCGGCCGCGAGCTGGCGCAGCAGCTCGCGACGGACGGGGTCCGAGAGGGCGGCGAAGGCATCCATGGTCATATTGGTAACCCTGCGGTTACCAATCTGTCAAGGGCGGGCGCCTTCCGGCGTGCGGTCCCGGCGGGTTCGCCCGCGGTCGGGCGCGGGCCGCACGAGGAGGACCCCCGCGAGGCTGATCGCGAACCCAGCCACCGTGAGCAGCGGCAGCCGCTCGCCGAACATGGCCCAGGCCCATGCCGCGGAGACCGCCGGGGTGAGGTAGAGCCACGTGCTCACCGCGACCGGTCCGCGCGTGCGCAGCACGTACAGGTACATGCCGTAGCCGCCGAGGAACGAGAGGCCCACCAGCCAGGCGATCGCCGGCCAGAACGACGGGTCGGCCGGCGGCGCCGCCTGGCCGCTCGCGAACGCCACGACCGCGAAGAACGCGAGCGTCACGACTCCCTGCACCGCAAGGGAGTCCAACACGTCGTACTCGCGGTCGGCCGGAGGTTCGGCGGCGGGCCACAGGTCGCCGAGCACCGCGGCTGCCGAGAGCGAGAGCATGCCCGCGAGCGCCCAGAGGGCCCCTTCGGTGCCCGTCCCGGCGACGGCGTCCGGCCCGACGGCGAGCGCTACTCCCGCGAAGCCGATCGCGAGACCCGCCGTCTGGCGCCGTCCGCCCTTCCTGCCGAACCGGGACAGCACGACGGCGACCAGGGCGGGCTGCAGCGAGGCGAGCAGGGCTGCCGTCCCGGCGGGCAGCCCTGCCTCGACCGCGCGGAACACCCCGTAGAGGTAGCCGGCCTGGCCGAGGGCGCCGAGGACTGCCTCGCGCCGTAGATAGCGCAGCCCGTAGCGGCGGCGGAGTGCCAGCACCACGACGAGCATCAGGGGTGCGGCGACGACGTAGCGCCACAGGAGCGTGGTCGTGGCCGGGGCGACGGGCGCCGCGAAGGTGGCGCCGACGAAGCCGGAGCTCCACAGCACGACGAGCAGGGCGGGGGCGAGGTGTCCCAGAAGGCTCTTTCCCATCGATCCAGGTAACCATACAGGTCGGTATACTCGCAGTGCACCCAGACGACAGCCCGGACGGAGCGACCCGCATGCCGCGACGCAGCCCCAACCCGCACACGCCGGCCGGCGAGAGGATCCTCACCACGGCGGCGGACCTCTTCTACCACCGGGGGATCCGCGGCGTCGGCGTCGACCTGATCGCCGACCAGGCCGGGGTCACCAAGAAGACGCTCTACGACCGGTTCGGCTCGAAGGACGCACTGGTGGCCGCCTACCTGACGCGCCGGCACGAGCGCTGGGTGACGTGGTTCGGCGAGCGGCTCGCGGCCCGTGGTGCGGCCGGGTCCGCACGGGGTGTCGACCAGGTGGTTGCCGCGCTGGAGCTCGCTGAGGAGTGGGCGCGGGAGAACGAGCGAGGCTGCGCGTTCGTCAACGCCCACGGCGAGATCGGCGGGTCCGAGCACCCCGGGAACGCTGTGATCCTGGCGGACAAGCTGTACATGCTCGGCGTGTTCACCGACCTGCTGCGCGACGCCGGGCGTCCCGACGCGGAGGAGCTCGGGGCGCAGGTCCATCTGCTCTACGAGGGTGCGATGGTCGCGTACACGACACGGGCGCAGCCGAACGCGTTCGCCGCCGCCCGGGCCGCGGCGCGGGCGCTGCTCGCGCCCGCCGGCTGAGGCTGGTGGATACAGTCACCCCGTGCACCAGCAGACCATCCTCCAGCCCGGCAGCCACGTTCCTGACGGGGCCACGTATCTGCCCACCACCGTCGAGACCGCCTACTGGGGCCGCCTGCCCTGCGCGGCGGACCGCGCGGTGCTGTCCGTGGACCCTGGGCAGGAGGTCGTCGTCGACACCCTCTCCCACGAGGGCATCCTCGAGGACCAGGGCGGCGACCCGCTCGCGTACTTCGCGGAGCGTGGCGTCGCCGAGAACGCGGTACTGGCCGATGCCGTCGAGCTGACGGGTGCCCGCCGCTCCCTGCTGGGCGACCGGGTGCCCGGGCTGCCGGGGGTGCCCGGCGCGCACGGCGGGCACGTCGTGACGGGGCCGATCGAGGTCCGCGGCGCCCGGCCCGGCGACCTGCTCGCGATCCGCGTGCTGGCCACCGAACCCCGTGTCCCGTACGGGGTGATCTCCAACCGGCACGGCCGCGGGGCCCTGCCGGACGAGTACCCGGCCGGAGGTGTCGACAGCGTCAGCGTCTTCGCCGAGGTGGACTCCTGGTCCGACGGCGCCGGCCGCGGGAGCCTCCCGCTCTTCGAGGGGTCCGAGCGGAGGGTCGGCTTCGACCTGCACCCGTTCCTCGGCATCATGGGCGTCGCCGCCGCGGGGGACGAACGGCCGCACTCGGTGCCGCCCGGCCCGTTCGGCGGCAACATCGACATCAACCTCCTGGGCGCCGGAGCCACGCTCTATCTCCCGGTCCAGGCGGCGGGGGCGCTCGCCTACGTGGGTGACCCGCACTTCGCGCAGGGGGACGGCGAGGTGGCGCTCACCGCGTTCGAGGCGTCGCTCCGGGTGCGGCTTGGCTTCGACCTGATCCCGGCGTCGGACGCCGTCGCGACGTTCGGGGAGCTCGCCGGGCCGCTCGCCGAGACCGCGGAGTTCCTGGTCCCGACCGGCCTCGACCGGGACCTCGACGTCGCCGTGCAGAACTGCGTACGGGCCGCGATCGCGCTGCTGGAGGTCCGGTACGGGATGTCGCCGGCGCACGCCTACGCGTACCTGTCGGCCGCCACGGACTTCGACATCTCGCAGGTCGTCGACGTCGTCAAGGGCGTGCACGCGAGGATCCGCAAGGCGGACTTCGCGGGCGAGCGCGGGTGAGTAGAGGCAGCCGGCAGGCGCCGGTGGACCGGCTGGCTGACCCGGCGTCCGACCGGCGCCGAGTCAGCACGGTGGTCGGACCGGCGAACTGACCCGGCGCACGTCGCGTGCCGAGTCAGTCAGCCGGTCCGACCACCTTGCCGCCGTCCTGCCTCGGCAGCGCCGGGACCCTGGCAGCATGTGCGCATGATCTTCGACCCCAGCGTGTGGCGCGTCCGGCCCGACCCCGGCCCGCTGACGGCACCGACCGGATCCGGCGTGCTCGACGGCGAGACCGTCGCCGTCAAGGACCTGTTCGCCGTCGCGGGGCAGCGGATCGGCGCGGGGAACCCGTCCTGGCTCGCGGACGCGCCTGTCGAGGAGAGCCACGCGGACGCCGTCACGCTCCTGCTGGACGCCGGGGCCGCGCTCGCCGGCATCGCGCAGACGGAGGAGTTCGCCTATTCGCTGACCGGCGCGAACGCCCACTACGGCACCCCGCCCAACCCGCGGGCGCCCGGGCGCATCAGCGGTGGTTCGACCTCGGGCCCGGCGACGGCGGTCGCGGCCGGCGAGGTGAGCATCGCGCTCGGGACCGACACCGGCGGGTCCGTGCGGGTGCCCGCCGCCTACCAGGGGCTGTGGGGCATCCGCCCGACGCACGGCGCGGTACCCGACGGCGGGCTGCTGCCGCTTGCGCCGTCGTTCGACACGGTCGGCTGGCTCACGCGTGACGCCGCCACGCTGGCCCGGGTGGGCGACGTGCTGCTCCCCACCGACACGGCGGCGCTCCCGGAGCACGGACCCCTCGTGCTGAGCGACGCCCTGCTCGCCCTGGCCGCGCCGGAGGTGCGCGACGCCGTCGGACAGCTCGCGCGGGCTGCCGGGGCGCGGCCCGTCGACTGGGCGCCCGAGCCCGCCTGGCTCGCCGCGTTCCAGACCCTTCAGGCGGCCGAGGCCTGGGCCGTCCACGGCGGCTGGCTCGAAGGCCGGACGGACACGCTCGGGCCGGCGGTGCGCGGGCGGTTCGAGCGGGCGCGCGCCATCAGCGCGGCGGACACGGACGCGGCGCGGGTCGCCGTCGGACAGGCCCGGGCCCAGATCCGGGAGCGGCTGGGGGAGCGGGTGCTCGTGCTGCCGTCGACGGCGACCGTTGCGCCCCGCCCGGACGAGGCCGAGGCCGCGCGCGAGGCGACGATGCTGCTCACCTGCATCGCGGGGATCGGCGGGCTACCCGCCGTCTCGGTGCCGGTCACGACGGCGGGGGGTCTGCCGGCGGGCGTGTGCCTCGTGGGGCCGGCCGGTTCGGACCGGTCGCTGCTGGAGCTGGCGGGCCGGACCGGCGTGCGAGTGGTCCCGAACGGCGTGACCGTGGAAGACACGGCCTGAGCTCGACGGGAGAAGGATCATGGCCTACCCCACAGCACCTCGAATCGCCCGCGGCGCCCACCAGTGGCTCGCCCTCATCGTCGGCGTCGTCTACCTGCTGGTCGGTGTGGCCGGCTTCGCGGTGACCGGCCTCAGCGGATTCATGGAGCACGACGACAGCCAGACGCTCCTCGGCTTCGCCATCAACCCGCTGCACAACATCGTGCACGTGGTCATCGGCATCCTGGGCATCAGCCTCTGGGCCTGGTCCGGCAGCGCCCGCATTTTCGGCTGGCTCCTCCTGCTCGGCTACGGTGCGGCGTTCGTCTACGGCCTGTACGCCGTCGACAACCCGGAGATGAACTACCTGAATATCAACGAGGCCGACAACTGGCTCCACCTGGGCAGCGCCGTGCTCGGTCTGCTGATCGCGGTCTGGCCGCACCGCAGGCACGTGGTGGAGCAGCCCGGTACCTCGCAGGCCGTGCCGCGCGACGCCAGGTGATCGCCGGCGAAGTTTTACCCGGCTGAAACGCGTGTCTCACCGCGAGGGACAGTTTGAAACTAAGTTTGTCCTCGTGGACCTCGCGATCTTCAACGCCCTGCCCCCAGCGGACGCCGCTGCGACGATCCGCCCGTGCGCCGACATCGGCTCCTGGGTCGACGACGTGGTGGCCGGCCGCCCCTACCGGTGCCGGGACTCGCTCCTGCTGCGCGCCATGCGAGCCGCCGCCGAGTGGACGGCCGCCGACGTCGACGCGGCGCTCGCGCACCACCCCCGCATCGGCGAGCGGGCGTCGGGGGACAGCACCGAGGCGCGGCTGTCCCGCACCGAGCAGCCGACGGCGGCCGAGGAGACAGCCGCCCGGATCGCCGCGGGCAACGCCGCGTACGAGGCGAAGTTCGGCCGGATCTACCTGGTCAGGGCCGCCGGGCGCACGGCGGACGACATCCTTGCCAACCTGACCGAACGCCTCGGCAACGACCCGGCCACCGAGGCCCTGGTCGCGGCCGAGCAGCTGCGCCAGATCGCGCTGCTGCGTCTGGAGACGCTCGTCGAGGAGCCGGCGGCGGAGACCGTCGAGAAGACCACGGGGGCTGCGTCATGAGCACCGCCTCGACGCACGTGCTCGACGCCGCACGTGGCCTCCCGGCCAGGGGACTCGCGGTCACGCTGGCCACGACGGACTCGACGGGCTCGACCACCGAGCGGCAGGCCGTCACCGATGACGACGGCCGCATCACCTGGGGCGAGGTCGCGCCCGGCCGGCACGTCCTGACCTTCGCCGCCGGCGACTGGTTCGCCGCGCAGGGCCGGGAGACGTTCTTCGGCCAGATCGTGCTCGACGTCGTGCTCGGGCCGGACCACACGCACGTCGCCGTCCTGCTGAGCCCGTTCGCCTACACCACCTACCGGGGGAGCTGAATGTCGATAGTCCTGGGACCCAACCAGTACGGCAAGGCCGAGGTGCGGCTCGTGCGGGTCGACCGTGACACGGCGCGGCACCGCATCACCGACCTCAGCGTCACCTCGCAGCTCCGCGGCGACTTCCGCGCCACGCACGAGTCCGGGGACAACGCCGGCGTCGTCGCGACGGACACGCAGAAGAACACGGTGTACGCGTTCGCACGGGACGGCGTCGGATCGCCCGAGACGTTCCTGCTGCGGCTCGCCCGGCACTTCCTCCAGGAGCCGCAGATCAGCGGCGGACGCTGGCTCGCGGAGCAGTACGGCTGGGAGCGCGTCGCCGCGGGCCAGGGGAGCGGCGGCGTCGGCCACGACCACGCGTTCGTGCGGGGCGGCGCCGAGCGGCGGACGGCACTGGTGCACGCCGACTCCGTCGGCCTGTCCGTGCTCGCGGGGCTGCGCGACGTCACGGTGCTGAAGTCGACGGGCTCGGAGTTCGCGGGGTTCCCGCGCGACCGGTACACGACGCTGCCCGAGACCGACGACCGGATCCTCGCGACCGACGTCAGCGGGTGGTGGCGGTACGAGCAGTCGTTCGTCGACGCCGCAGGCCCCGAGGAGTACGACGAGCGGTTCGCGGCCGTCCGCTCGATCCTGCTGGTGACCTTCGCCGAGCTGCACTCCCTGGCCCTGCAGCAGACCGTCTACGCGATGGGCAAGGCCGTGCTGGAGGCGTACCCCGACATCGCCGAGATCCGGCTCTCGTGCCCGAACAACCACCACTTCCTCGTCGACCTGGAGCCGTTCGGCCTGGACAACCCCGGCGAGGTGTTCTTCGCCGCCGACCGGCCCTACGGGCTGATCGAGGCGGCCGTCCAGCGCTCAGCGGCCGACGGCGCCCCGGCGGACGGCGCCCCAGCGCCTGAGCATCCCGTGTGGTCCACGATCGGAGGATTCGTATGAGCGGCGGCCCGCAGGACAGGAGCCTGGTCGTCGCGTCCGAGCGGGTCCTGGTGGAGGGTGAGCTCCGGCCCGCGGTCCTGCGGATCGAGGGCGACCGGATCGACCAGGTCTGGTGGGGCACGTCCGACCCGGCGGCCGTGCTCAAGCCGGCCGACGACCTGTTCGGCGACGTGCTCGGCGCCGTCCCAGCACCCCCGCCGCAGGTCGTCGAGCTCGGCGACGAGGTGGTGCTGCCCGGCGTCGTCGACACCCACGTGCACGTCAACGAGCCCGGCCGCACCGCATGGGAGGGGTTCGCCTCGGCGACCCGGGCGGCGGCGCTCGGCGGGATCACGACGATCGTCGACATGCCGCTCAACTCGCTCCCGCCGACCACCACCGTGCAGGCACTGGAGACGAAGCGTGCGGCGGCCGAGGCCGTCCGCGCCCGCGGCGAGCTGCATTGCGACGTCGGCTTCTGGGGCGGCGCCGTCCCCGGCAACGCCGACGACCTCGAGCCGCTCTGGGACGCCGGGGTCTTCGGCTTCAAGTGCTTCCTCGCCGACTCCGGTGTGCCCGAGTTCCCGCCGCTCGCGCCGGACCAGCTCCTGGACGCGGCGGACCGGATCGCGCGGTTCGGCGGCCTGCTCATCGTGCACGCGGAGGATCCGGCGGCCCTCGCGGCCGCGCCGGGCGGGGGCGGCCGCGCATACGCGGACTTCCTGCTCTCGCGCCCGGACGAGGCGGAGACGACGGCGATCGCCGGGCTGCTCGACGTCGTCCGCGAGACGGGCACGCGCACCCACGTGCTGCACCTGTCGTCGGCGCGGGCACTCGACCTGATCGCCGAGGCCAAGGACGAGGGCCTGCCGGTCACTGCCGAGACCTGCCACCACTACCTCGTCTTCGACGCCGAGCACATCCCGGACGGCGACGCGGCCTTCAAGTGCTGCCCGCCCATCCGGGACCGCGGCAACCAGGACGCGCTCTGGGACGGCCTGCGCGCCGGGATCCTCGACTGCGTCGTCAGCGACCACTCGCCGGCCACCGCCGAGGAGAAGTACCGGGGCGCGGCGCCCGGCGAGGTCGACCTGCAGCAGGCCTGGGGCGGTATCTCCGGCCTGCAGGCCGGGTTCCTCGCCCTGGCGGACGCCGCCCGGCGCCGCGGCGTCTCCCTCGCCGACGTCTCCCGCTGGACCTCGGGGAACACCGCGGCACTGGTCGGCCTGGACCGGGGCCCGCGTCCGAGGGGCGTGATCGCGGAGGGCGCCGCCGCCGACCTGATCGTCTACACCCCTGACGCGACGACAACCTTCGACGCGGCGAACCTGGCCCACAAGAACAAGATCAGCGCCTACGACGGCCTGACCGTCACCGGCGCCGTCGCTGAGTGCGGGCTATTTGCGGGATCGGAACGTTTCGACCCCACAAATACCCAGCACTCAACGGGACGGGGGGCGCTTTTGAGGAGGTCGCTATGACTCAGATACATCCGCCCGCCCGGCTGCTGATGGGGCCAGGGCCCGTCGACGCCGATCCCCGCGTGCTGCGCGCCATGGCGGCGCCCCTGGTGGGCCAGTTCGACCCGTTCATGACCGACACGATGACCGAGGCCATGGCGCTGTGGCGCACCGTCTGGGACACCGCCAACGAGCAGACGTTCCTCGTGGACGGCACCTCGCGTGCCGGCATCGAGGCGGCACTGGTGTCCCTGCTGGAGCCGGGGGACCGGGTGCTGGTCCCCGTGTTCGGCCGGTTCGGGCACCTGCTCGCGGAGATCTGCGTGCGGGCCGGGGCCGAGGTGCACACCATCGAGACCGAGTGGGGAACGGTCTTCGACCCGGGGCAGATCGAGGACGCCGTCCGACGGGTGCGGCCCCGTCTGCTCGCCGTCGTGCACGGGGACACCTCCACCACCATGGCCCAGCCGCTCGCGGAGCTGGGCCGGATCGCCCACGAGCACGACGCCCTCCTGTACGTGGACGCCACCGCGACGCTCGGCGGCAACCCGTTCCACACCGACGAGTGGGGCGTCGACGCGGCGACCGCCGGGCTGCAGAAGTGCCTGGGCGGGCCGTCGGGCAGCGCACCCGTGACGCTCTCGCCCGCCGCGGCGGCGGCGATCAACGCGCGCAAGCACGTCGAGGCGGGCCTCCGCACGTCGGACGACGTCGCCCCGCACGGCGCCCCGATCGTCTCCAACTACCTCGACCTCGCCCAGATCATGGAGTACTGGGGACCGCGCCGGCTCAACCACCACACCGAGGCGACGTCGATGCTGTACGCGGCGCGCGAGTGCGCGCGGCTGCTCAAGGACGAGGGGATGGCGACGGCGGTCGCCCGGCACGCCAGGCACGGCGGGGCCATGCTGGCGGGGGTGCGCGGGCTCGGCCTGGAGGTCTTCGGCGACGTCGGCCACAAGATGCACAACGTGGTCGCCGTGCGCATCCCGGACGGTGTGGACGGGGACGCCGTGCGCGGCGCTCTGCTGGACGACTTCGGCATCGAGATCGGCACGTCGTTCGGCCCGCTGCACGGCGTCGTCTGGCGCATCGGGACCATGGGCTTCAACGCCCGGCGGGATGCCGTGCTCACCACGCTGGCCGCCCTGGAGCACGAGCTGCGCCGGTTCGGCTTCCACGCGCCCCCGGGGGGCGGGGTCGAGGCCGCCCTCACCTCGTACGAGACCGATCGAGAACGGGGTCCTGCCTCTGTGGGCACCGGGAACGAACGCGACCGCGTTCTCGCCGTCGAGGAGGTGTCGTCGTGAGCGGGAATGGAAGCGGGTTCGGTAGCGCGCGGTGGGTCATGGAGCGGTGCGACGACCTGACCCGCCACTCGTCGCGCCCCGACGCGCTCGAACGTGTCTACCTGTCGCCCGAGCACTCCGCCGCCAACCTGGCGGTCCGGGCCTGGATGCTCGACGCGGGCCTCGACACCGAGACCGACGCCGCGGGCAACCTTTGGGGCCGCCGCGCCGCCGACGGAACCCCCCAGCGCCCCGGCACCCGGGGTGAGCCCGCGCTCGTGCTCGGATCCCACCTCGACACCGTGCCCGACGCCGGGCGGTACGACGGCATGCTCGGCGTCGTCCTCGCCATCGCCGTCGCACACCGGCTGCGGGACGTCCAGCTCCCGTTCGCGCTGGAGGTCGTCGGGTTCTCCGACGAGGAGGGCACCCGGTTCGGCAAGGCGCTGCTGGGGAGCTGCGCGGCGTCGGGCCAGTGGGACGCCGCCTGGTGGGACCAGGCCGACGCCGACGGCGTCACCCTGCGCGAGGCGTTCCTGCAGTTCGGCCTGGCCCCGGACCGCGTGGGCGACGCCGCCCGGGACCCCGCGGACCTCGTCGGCTACCTGGAGGCGCACATCGAGCAGGGGCCGGTGCTGGAGTCGGCGCGCCTGCCGCTCGGGTACGTCACGTCCATCGCGGGGGCGCGGCGGTTCGTGCTCACGATCACCGGCGAGGCCCGGCACGCGGGCGGCACCCCCTTCAGCCGACGGCGGGACGCGCTGGTCGCCGCCGCGCACCTCGTCACCCGGATCGAGGAGCTGGCCAGGGCGACCGACTGCCTCGCCACCGTCGGCCACCTCCGGGTCGAGCCCGGCGCCGTCAACGTGATCCCCGGCCTGGCGGAGCTCACGCTCGACCTGCGCGGCCGGACCGACGGCGGGCGCGACGCGCTGTGGGAGCAGATCTCGGCGGCCGGCCACGACATCGCGCAGGAGCGGGGCGTGAAGCTCGAGGTCGTCGAGACCCACCGGGCGCCGTCGACCGCCTGCGCCGAGCGGCTGCAGGCCGCGGTGGCGGCGGGGATCGCGGAGGCGACCGGGGCGGCCGAAACGCTCGGCCTCTGGAGCCCAGCAGGACACGACGGCATGGCGATGGCCGCGGTGACCGACGTCGGCATGCTGTTCCTGCGCTGCCGCGACGGGATCAGCCACCACCCGGACGAGCACGTGGACGCCGAGGACGTCGGCGTCGCGCTCGACGCGTTCACGGAGGCGGTGCTCGCGCTGGCTCGCGAGCGGGAGGAGACGCGATGAAGGCAGGGTCAACACCGCTCGAGGCGCGGATAACTGACGGCTACCGCGACCTGTCGCCGCAGGAGCGGCGGGCCGCCGACGCCCTGCTGGACCACCTCGGCGACCTCGGGACGTACCGGGCCACCGAGCTCGCCGCGCTCGCCGGCGTCTCGAAGGCGACGATGAGCAGGCTGTTCCGCAAGCTCGGCTACGAGGACTTCGAGGGGCTGCGCGAGCACCTCCGCGTCCAGCGCGGGCGCGGGCTGCCGATCGCCGTCGACCCGTCGCCTGGCCTGCGCGAGCGGCTGGAGCAGGAGGTCAAGAACCTCGAGAAGGTCTACTCGACGCTCGACGACACGATGCTCGACGACGTAGCCGACGCACTCGCCACCGCGCGCGACGTCGTGGTCGTCGGACGCCGTGGCTCGCTCGGGCCGGCCACCCAGCTCCGGCGCAACCTGATCCAGGTGCGCGGCCGGGTGCATCTCGCGCCGGGACCCGGCCAGTCGCTCGCCGACGACCTCGTCGGGCTCGGGCCCGAGGACGTGGTGGTCGTCGTCTCGATCCGCCGGCACGCGTTCAAGGTGGCCGCGATGGTCGAGTCCCTGCTGGCCGACGGCGTCCGGGTGCTCCTGCTCGCCGACTCCAGCCTCCGGCACCTCGCGAGCGCCGTGACCTGGTGGATCGAGTGCCCGATCACCACGGAAGGGGCCTTCGACTCGATGGTGGCGCCCGTGAGCGTGATGGGGGCCCTGTCGGACCGGGTGCACGGGGCGCTCGACGGCGCGGCCGACCGCGTCGAGGCGATAGACGCCAGGTACGCGCTGCTGCGCGAGATCGACGAAGGCTGACCGGCGGCGCCATGGACCTCGACATCGACACCGTGCGGGTGGCGCGGACCC
The DNA here is from genome assembly GCF_042726755.1 of Promicromonospora sp. NPDC060271. NCBI lineage: Bacteria > Bacillati > Actinomycetota > Actinomycetes > Micrococcales > Promicromonosporaceae > Promicromonospora > Promicromonospora sp. NPDC060271. The sequence continues at coordinate 25,862 of NZ_JBHXBG010000058.1, forward strand.
GGGCGGACTGCGTGCTGCGGCCCGGCGAGGCCTTCCTGGGCGGGGGCACCTACCTGTACTCCGAGCCGGTACCGCCGGGCGTGACCGGCCTGGTGGACCTGACCGGGATGGGCTGGGAGCCGTGGTCCGTGGACGGCGCGGGACTGCGGGTCGCCGGGACATGCACGCTGGAGGAGCTGGTGTCCGGGCCGGGATCGCTGGGCGCGGATACGGGCGGGCCGTATCGCGCGCTCGGGCTCGTGGCGCCGTGCGTGTCGGCGCTGACGCTGTCGGCGAAGGTCGCCCGGATGGCGACCATCGGCGGGAACCTGGCGCTGGGGCTGCCCGCCGGGTCCATGGTCGGGTTGTTCGCGGCGCTGTCGGCCCGGGCGATCGTCTGGACGCCGGACGGCGGCTCGCGGGAGCTCGCCGTGTCCGACCTGGTGACCGGGGTGGGCGTCGTCGACCTAGCCCCGGGAGAGGTGCTCCGTGAGGTGCGGGTGCCCGCCAGAATGCTGGGGCAACGCGCGGTGTTCCGACGGGCATCGCTCACCCCTGCTGGCCGAACCGCGGCCATGGTGACGGGTCGGACAGGGGATCGAGCCCCGCGGATCATCGTGACCGCGTCGGTGACGACGCCGCACGGCCTGTATGTCCGTGACCACGACATGCTGGACCGCTGGATCGACTGGATCGGGCGCGAAGGCGCCTGGTACGAGGACACACACGGCAGCCGCGAGTGGCGCGCCGCGATGACACGACGGCTCGCCCACGAGGCGTTCGACGAGCTGAGTGGCGCATGAGGAGCTCGGGCAACGGAACCGCGCGCACCCCTGGCCGCGCAGAAGGCTGGGGCCTCCGGGGGAAACAGGTGCCCCGCGGAGTGTGTTGCTGTGAGTCGACAATGTCTACTTGGAGCAACACACCTCGTTCGTGTGGTCTTTACCCAGGCCGTGGCACCACCCGACCGGCCACCCACCGCGCTGACCCGCGATCAGGGTGTGCCCGCGTGAGGGGTGCCGCATGAGGATCGACGGCATCGAGGCGGCGGCAGAGCCGCGTCCCGGCCAGTGCCTGCGCACCTATCTGCGGGAGCAGGGCGCCACAGCGGTCAAGAAGGGCTGCGACGCGGGCGACTGCGGCGCGTGCACGGTGCTGCTCGACGGCGCCCCGGTGCAGTCGTGCCTTGTCCCCGTGCACCGGGCGGTCGACTCCGAGGTGGTGACGGCCGCGGGGCTCGGCCGGTTCGGGCCGGGCGGCGACCCCTCCGCGGACGCGGACCACCTGCACCCCGTCCAGCGGGCGTTCGTCGAGGCAGCAGGGTTCCAGTGCGGGTTCTGCACGGCGGGCATGGTGTGCACGGTCGCGGGCAGCTGGGCCGGGGCCGGGGACGAGCTCAAGGGCAACCTCTGCCGGTGCACCGGGTACCGGTCGATCCGGGACGCCCTCGCCGGTCGCGTGAACACCGAGGTGGCCGAGCCGGGCCAGGCGTTCGGCCGCGCCGTCGTCGCGCCTGCCGCCGCCCGGGTCGTGAGCGGCCGCGAGGCCTACACCCTCGACGAGCCGGCCCCGCCCGGGCTGCTGCACGTCGCGGTCCTCGGCAGCCCGCACCCGCACGCCCGGATCACCCGCATCGACGCGACGGCGGCGCGCGGCGCGCCCGGCGTGCACCTCGTGCTCACCCACCACGACGTCCCCGACACCCTCTACTCGACCGCCCGCCACGAGAACCGCCTCGACGACCCCGACGACACCCGCATCCTCGACCCCGTGCTCCGGTTCGTGGGCCAGCGCGTCGCCGTCGCGGTCGCGGAGACACCCCGGCAGGCCCGCGCGGCGCTCGCCCTCGTCGACGTCGTGTACGAGACGCTGCCCGCCGTCTTCGACCCCGAGGCCGCAAGGCAGCCCGGCGCGCCGCTGCTCCACCCCGGCAAGACGCCCGGCGAGCACCGCGTCGCGGAGGCGGGCCGGAACGTCGTCGCGCAGCTGCACGAGGAGTACGCGGAGCCGGGGCACGACGGCGTCGCGGCGGCGCTCGCGGCATCGGCCGCCACCATCGCGGGCACCTGGACCACCGACCGTGTGAACCACGTGGCCCTGGAGACGCACGGCGCGCGGTCGTGGCTCACGCCCGGCCCGCACGGCGACGTCCTGCACGTGCGTACCTCCACGCAGGTGCCGTTCCTCGTGCGCGACGAGCTCGCCCGGCTCCTGGACCTCCCCCAGGAGCGGGTACGGGTGGTGGCCGGCCGCGTCGGCGGCGGGTTCGGCGGCAAGCAGGAGCTCCTGGTGGAGGACGTCGTCGCGCTCGCGACCCTGCGCACCGGCCGGCCCGTGCAGTGGGAGCTCAGCCGCGAGGAGCAGTTCACCACCGTGCCGTGCAGGCACCCGATGCGGATCGGCGTCCGCGCGGGCGCCGACGCGGACGGACGGCTGACGGTGCTCGCCATCGACGTCCTCGCGGACACCGGCGCCTACGGCAACCACGCGCCCGGCGTCCTGTTCCACGGCGTGCACGAGTCGATGGCCGTCTACCGGGCCCCGAACAAGCGGGTCGACGCCGAGTCCGTCTACACGAACAACGTGCCGTCCGGGGCGTTCCGCGGGTACGGGCTCGGGCAGGTGCAGTTCGCCATCGAGGGCGCGATCGACGAGCTGGCCGCACGGCTCGGCCTTGATCCCGTCGAGATGCGGCGCCGGAACGTGATCCGGCCGGGCGACCCGTTCGTCGTCGGGCAGCCGGTGGACGGGGACCTCGAGTACGGGTCCTACGGCCTGGACCAGTGCCTCGACCTGGTCGAGGACGCGCTCGCCTCGGGTCGGGGCGAATCCGTCCCGGACGGCTGGACCGAGGGCCGTGGCGTGGCCCTCGCGATGATCGCGACCATCCCGCCACGCGGCCACTTCACGCATGCCAAGGTCACTGTCGACGCCGACGGCGGCTTCGTGGTCGACGTCGGGACGGCCGAGTTCGGCAACGGCACCACCACGGTGCACGCCCAGATCGCGGCAACGGAGCTCGGGGTGCCGGTCGACCGGGTGCGCGTGCGCCCGTCGGACACGGCGACGGCCGGCTACGACACGGGCGCCTTCGGCTCGGCAGGCTCGGTAGTAGCGGGCCTGGCGGTCCAAAAAGCGGCGTCGACCCTCAAGCTCAAGCTGGACCAGTTGAGTGCTGGGTATTTGCGCTCTCGAAACGGTTCGGCCGCGCAAATACCCAGCACTCAACTGGTCGGGATGTGGGCCGAGGCGACACACGACGGGTCGCCTCGGTCCGTTGCCTTCAATGTGCACGGGTTTCGGGTCGGCGTGCATCACGGGACCGGGGAGGTGAGGGTTCTGCAGTCGGTTCATGCCGCCGACGCCGGAGTCGTGATCAACCCCGAGCAGCTGCGCGGGCAGATCGACGGTGGCGTGGGGCAGGCGCTCGGCTCGGCCATGACCGAGCGGATGGTGGTGCGCGACGGCGTCGTCGTGACGCGCACCCTGCGGCACTACCGGGTGCCGCAGCTCGTGGACGTCCCGGACACCGAGGTGCTGTTCGCCGACACCGTCGACCGTCTCGGGCCCCGCGGCGCGAAGTCGATGAGCGAGGCCCCGTACAACCCGGTGGCCCCGGCGCTGGCCAACGCGATAGCGGACGCCACCGGAGCCCGCCCGCGCGACCTGCCGATACAGCGGGACCGGCTGTGGGAGCTGCTGCGCGCTACGGCAGCAGCCGGACCGAGCGGCCGTGCGGGTCCGTGAGGGCTACCGGCTCGCCGTCGCGGGCCAGGATGAACTGGGGCGAGAGGCCCTCGGGAAGCCTGGCCGCGACGTCGGGCAGGACGGTCCAGCCCTCGTTGCTGAGCCAGACGGCACCGCGCGTGCGCCGCAGGCCGGCCATCGTGTCGGCGAACGCCGCCAGCTCGGGGGCCGTGAGGTAGTAGAGCACCGCGGAGTTCTGCACGACGACGGTGGCCTCGGTGGGCGCGGCGGCGACCAGGTCCGGCAGCCCGTCGAGCAGGTTGCCGGTGACCAGGCGCGGCGGGTCCTCCGCGACCACGCGTGCGGCGGCGCGGAGGGTCTCTGTCCGGTCGGTGTGCTCGGGCCAGACCAGTGCCTCCAGCCACGCGAGGTCGGCCGGGTCCCGGACGTCGAGCGGGTTCAGGTCGAGGCCGGCACGCCAGACGATGTCGGGCATCCGTGTCGGCACCGGGCCCTCGATGTCGCAGGGCAGCACCACGCCGCCCGGGCCGTCGGGCGGATCGAGGCGGGTGCGGCCGCCGTCGGGCGTCGTGTAGAGGTAGGAGTAGCGGTCCGGGTAGAGGCACAGCCCCGCCGACGCGCCCACCTCGACCAGCGCGACCGGTCCCTCGATCGCCGCGAGGGCCGGCAGGAGCGTGGCGCAGCGCCGCGGCTCGTTGGTCTGGGTGGTGTGGGTACGCATCACCTGCTCGACGTCGGGCCAGGCGGCGTGCAGCCAGGGCCGCACCTCCACCCAAGCACGGACCGGCGCCCCGGCCAGCCGTGCCGCCGCGAACAGCAGGTTGGGCTGCCGCCTGGGCTCGGGCAGCGTGTCGAGCAGGGCGCACAGCTCCGGGTCGACGGCGACCCCACGTGCCCAGTCCTGGTAGGTGGGCGATCCGCCGTTGAGCGCCTGGCTCTCGGCGAACTGGCTGTAGAGGGCGGCGGTATCCATGCCGGTCACGCTACTGAGTGACCGGGCGCGACGAGTTCGGTCCCTTGCTTGACCTCATGGTCTGAGTTCGGTCCTTTGCCTTGAGATCGGTCAATCAAACGACCGATCTCAAGGC
>NZ_JBHXBG010000059.1:0-30498 GCF_042726755.1 Promicromonospora sp. NPDC060271
GTCAGACGCTCAGGTCACCGGGGTGACCTGAGCGTCTGACACGTCGGGCGGGGTCTGACAGGTCAGGCGTCGGCGAGCCAACCCGGTACGGTCAGACCGGACTCGTACGCGAGGATCACGAGCTGCGAGCGGTCCCGCACCTGCGCCTTGGTCATGATGCGGCTGACGTGCGTCTTCGCGGTGGCCGGGCTCAGCACCAGCCGTGCGGCGATCTCCGTGTTGGACAGGCCCGCCGCGACCAGCGCCATCACCTCGCGCTCCCGCTCGGTGAGCGCGCTCAGCCGTGGCCCGGGATCCGGGTGGGTGGCGCGCGCCGCGAACTCGGCGATCAGCCGGCGCGTGATCGCCGGTGCGATCAGCGCGTCGCCGCGCGCGACCACCCGCAGGGCGTGGATCAGCTCCGCCGGCTCGCTGTCCTTGACGAGGAAGCCGCTGGCGCCGGCCCGCAGCGCGCCGTAGACGTACTCGTCCAGGTCGAACGTCGTCAGGATGAGCACGCGGGCCTCGGTGCTCGCGACGATCTCCCGGGTGGCGGCGAGGCCGTCCGTGCCGGGCATCCGGATGTCCATGAGGACGACGTCCGGGCGCAGCCGCCGGGCGAGCCGGGCCGCCTCGCCGCCGTCGGCCGCCTCGCCGACCACCTCTATGCCGTCCTCGCCCTCCAGGATGGACCGGAACCCGGCGCGGACCAGGGCCTGGTCGTCCGCGAGCAGCACCCGGATCATGCCGGCTCCCCGGACGGCAGCCGCGCGCTCACCCGGAACCCGCCGTCCGGCCGCGGGCCGGTCTCCAGCGACCCGCCCAGCGCCCTGGCCCGCTCCGCCATGCCGAGGATGCCGGTGCCGGGTTCGCCGGGGGTGCGGGTCCCGTCGTCCTCGATCTCCACCAGCACGTCCCCCGCGGCGGGCCCCGACCGGACCCTGACCACCGCCGACGACGCGGCGGCGTGCCGGGCCACGTTGGTGAGCGCCTCCTGGACGATCCGGTACGCGGCCAGGTCGACCTCCGCCGACAGCTTCCCGGCCTCGCCGAGCTCCGTCCGGACCCGGAGCCCGGCGGCCTCGGCAGCGGCGACCAGGTCGCCGAGGTCCGCGATCCCGGGCGCCGGGACGGTCGGCGCCGCACCGTCCTGCCGGAGCACGCCCAGGGTGGTGCGCAGCTCGCGCAGCGTCTCCTTGCTCGCCTGCTTGATCGCGGTGAGCGCCTGCTCGGACCGGTCCGGGTCCGGCCGGTGCAGCGCGGCGCTCGCCTGCACGTTGATCAGGGAGAGGTGATGGCCGAGCACGTCGTGCACCTCGCGCGCGATCCGCAGGCGCTCCTCGGTGGCCCGGCGCCGCGCCTCCTCCTCGACCCGCTGCTCGGCGGCGAGCGCCCGGGCGCGCGCCTCGGCGAGGTAGGCGCGGCGGTTCCGGGTCACGCCGACGATGACCGCGACCAGCCAGCCGGCGTGCAGGAACGTCGCGCCGTTCGAGGTCTCCCGGTCGTACCCGTCCGCTACGGCGAAGGACACCACCGAGGCCAGCCCGAGGCCGATGGCCACCGCGAGGTGCCCCTCGTCGACCACCGTGTAGAGCGCCACGACGAACACCAGCATGACGAGCCCGGGCTGCTGGAGCAGCACGCCGTAGGCGGTGACGCCGGCGAGTGCCACCAGGCCCACCGGCACCGGATAGCGACGGCGCAGGTAGAGCGCACCGGAGGCGACGAGCACGACGGCCAGGGCCGTCCACCCGGCGCCGGTCCTGATGCCGCCGGTCTGCACCACCAGGCCGACGACGGCGACCAGGCCGACCGCGAGGGCGAGGCCCGCGTCCGCCGTCCGGCCATGCCATCGCCACCTCGACATGGGCCGAGCCTACGTGCCGGGGGTGGCCGCGAGAAGGGCGGTCGCAGGACCCCGTCAACATGACCCATCTCACCTGATGGGATTGTTCACACCGCAACCCTGTCACGAATCGCGCGCGCCGGTGGTCGGATGGACAAGGGCCGCCGGCAGGGCGGCCGCGGCTGTGCCGACCTGGCGGAACACGTGAGGCAGAGGTAATCGGATGAACACCACCGAACGTCGAATCTCAACAACTGTGCTGGTCATCGGGACGGGCGGGTCGGGCCTGCGCGCCGCGATCGAGCTCGCCGAACAGGGGGTCGACGTGCTGGCCCTGGGCAAGCGTCCGCGCATGGACGCCCACACCTCGCTCGCGGCGGGCGGGATCAACGCGGCGCTCGGCACGATGGACGCCGAGGACAGCTGGCAGCAGCACGCCGCCGACACGATCAAGGAGAGCTACTTCCTGGCCAACCCGCACACGGCCGAGATCGTCGCGAAGGGCGCGGCGCAGGGCATCGCGGACCTCGAGCGGTACGGCATGGCGTTCGCCCGGGAGGACGACGGGCGCATCTCCCAGCGGTTCTTCGGCGCGCACACCTACCGCCGCACGGCGTTCGCCGGTGACTACACGGGCCTGGAGATCCAGCGGTCCCTGGTGGGCCGGGCCACGCAGCTCGACGTGCCGATCCTCGACTCGGTCTACGTCACGCGGATCCTGACCCGCGACGGCGCCGTCTTCGGCGCCTACGGGTTCGACCTGACGGACGGCACGCCGTACCTGATCCACGCGGACGCCGTGATCCTGGCGGCGGGCGGGCACAACCGCATCTGGCGGCGCACGTCGTCCCGCCGCGACGAGAACACCGGTGACTCGTTCCGGCTCGCCGTCGAGGCGGGCGCGCGCCTGCGCGACCCGGAGCTGGTCCAGTTCCACCCGTCGGGCATCCTCGAGCCGGAGAACGCGGCGGGCACGCTCATCTCCGAGGCGGCGCGCGGTGAGGGCGGCATCCTGCGCAACGCCCTGGGCGAGCGGTTCATGGCCAGCTATGACCCCGAGCGGATGGAGCTGTCGACCCGCGACCGCGTCGCGCTGGCCGCGTACACGGAGATCAAGGAGGGGCGCGGCACCGAGAAGGGCGGCGTCTGGCTCGACGTCTCCCACCTGCCGCGCGAGACGATCATGACGCGCCTGCCGCGCGTCTACCAGACGATGCTCGAGCTGCAGATGCTCGACATCACGGCCCAGCCCATCGAGATCGCCCCCACCGCGCACTACTCCATGGGCGGGGTCTGGGTGCGGCCCGAGGACCACAGCACCGAGGTGAACGGCCTGTACGCGATCGGCGAGGCGTCCAGCGGCCTGCACGGCGCCAACCGCCTCGGCGGGAACTCCCTGATCGAGCTCCTGGTGTTCGGCCGCATCGTCGGCCAGGCCGCCGCCGCCTACTCCGCCGGCCTCGAGGCACAGCACCGTTCGCACGACGCCGAGGCCGAGGCCCGCGCCGAGGTCGCCGACCTGCTGGCCGCCGACGGGCACGAGAACGTGCGCGCCCTGCAGCGTGCGGTGCGCAACACGATGACCGAGCACGCAGGCGTCGTACGGGACGAGCAGGGGCTGGTCACGGGCCTGCGCGAGCTGGACGAGATCGAGGTGCGCAGCAAGGACGTGGGCATCCACCCGGACATCGCCGGGTTCCAGGACCTGGCGCACGCCTTCGACCTGAAGGCGTCCCTCATCGCCGCCCGGGCGACGCTGGAGGCCGCCCGCGAGCGCCGGGAGACCCGCGGGTGCCACAACCGGTCGGACTACCCGGACCTCGACCCGGCCCTGCAGGTCAACCTGGTCTGGTCGCCGAGCACGGGCGTGGTCCGGGAGGCGATCCCGGAGGTCCCCGAAGAGATCGCGGCCCTGATCCAGACCCAGGAGGTCTCGACGGAGGGCAAGCTGGTCGAGTGACGACTCGTTGAGTGCTGGGTATTTGTGGGATCGGCGGGCTCAGCCCCACAAATACCCAGCACTCAACGATCGGGGTGGGGCCCGACCTCGACGCTCACCGCGGCGCCGATGTTGTAGCCGCCGCCTCCCCCGCCACCGCCGTCTCCGCCACAGCTCGTGGCCAGGAGCAGGACGGTCAGTCCCAACCCGGCGACAACCTGCGCTCCCCGTGAGATGGGCCCTCGTGGTCTGGACATGGTTCCTCCTCGTACCGGTCCGTCCGCCTGGACCTCCTTCATACCTCCATGCGCGGCCGCTCGCGTCAGCGGACGACCAGGCGGGGCTCCACCAGGACGTAGGACGGTTCGGTCTCCGGGCCGAGGCGCACCACCTCGTTCCCGGTCGGGCCCATCAGCAGCTCCAGCACGCCGACGGCGACCTGCTCCGGGAGCTGTTCGACGCTGCCGATGCCCAGCGCCTCCGCGGCGGGCGTGTTGTCGAAGCCGACCACCGGCAGCTCGGCCCGCCCGAGCGCCGTCGCGGCCAGGTGGGCGCCGATCGCGAGCGCGTCGCTCACGCACACGATCCCGTCCACCGCCGGGTCGGCCGCGAGCGCGGCCCCGGCCACCTCCCGCGCCTGGCTCACGCTCTCCTCGACGTACCAGCGCGGGCCCGACGACCCGGCGCGGGACATCTCCTCGCTCCAGCCCCGGGCCCGGTCGCCGCCGGTGCCCGAACCCTCGGGCCAGCCGAGGAAGGCGATCCGCGCGCCCGCGTGGTCGAGCAGGTGCCGCGTCGCGGCGCGCGTCCCGGCGGCACCGTCGACATCGACCCAGGGGTGCGAGGGCGCGCCCGTGTCGTCGTCGCGCCACGGGCGGCCGAACGACACGAAGGGCACGCCGCGCTCCTGCAGCCAGCTCGTGCGGGTGTCCTCGCGGGACGTGCCGGTGAGCACGACGGCGTCGATCTCGCCGCCGTCGACGAGGTCCCCCATGCGCTCGATCTCCTCGGCGGGCGAGTGCGCCGCGTACAGCAGGATCCGCATGCCCCGCTCGCTGGCCCGCTCGGTGAGCGCGTGCACGAAGCGGTCGAGCACCACGCCGGAGATGCCGCCCAGGTACGGGTCGAGGCGCACGCCGATCGTCGAGCTGCGCCGGGTGCGGAGCCGGCGCGCGGCCGCGTGGGGGCGGTAGCCGAGCTCCGCGATCGCCCGCTCGACCCGCTCGCGGGTGGCGCCGCGCACGATGTCCGGGGCGTTCAGCACGTTCGAGACGGTCTGGCGGGAGACGCCGGCGGCGCGTGCGACGTCCTCCACGGTCGGGGCCTTCGCCATGGTGCCCCTCCTCCCCTGTCGTCGCCGCCTGCCGGATGACCTGCGCGCCTGAGCCGCCCCCACGAACCGCCCGCCGTGAAAGGTCCGGAGCGTCATCGTAGGGCGCCGCGGCCGCGCCTTGACACCGCGTCCGACCGCTTCATAGTCTCCTGCCAAGCAAAATTTGATCGTTCAAACTTGGTCGAGTCAACCCGACGGGCCAACTCCGGCCGACCACCGCCGGCTGCCTCATCAAAGGAGAAGAGACACATGACACGGCACACCACACGAGCCGTCACCGGCGCGGGGGCCCTCCTCGTCGCCGGCGCGCTCACGCTCACCGCCTGCGGCGGCTCGGGCTTCGAGGAGCCGGCCGACGACGCCTCCGGCGCCGCCACGACCGAGCTCACCAGCTCCGACGACGCGCTCACGGTCCTCATCGGCTCCTCCGGCGACGCCGAGACCGACGCGGTCACGGACGCCGTCGCCGACTGGTCGGCCGACTCCGGCGTCGAGGCCGAGGTGCAGGTCGCCAGCGACCTGCCCCAGCAGCTCTCGCAGGGCTTCGCGGCCGGCTCGCCGCCGGACCTGTTCTACCTCGCACCCGAGGCGATCGCGGGCTACGCGGGCAACGGCTCGCTGCAGCCGTACGGCGACCTCCTGACGAACCGGGACGACTTCTACCCCTCGCTCGTGGAGAACTTCACGGTCGACGACACGTTCTACTGCGCCCCGAAGGACTTCTCGACGCTCGCGCTCGTGATCAACACCCAGCTCTGGGAGGACGCGGGCCTGACCGACGCCGACCTCCCGACGACCTGGGACGAGCTGGCGACGGTCGCCGAGACGCTCACCACGGACGAGCACGTCGGCCTTGCGCTCAGCAACGAGTACCAGCGCCTCGGCGTCTTCATGGCCGAGGCCGGCGGCGGCCTCGTGGTCGACGACCAGCCCGTCGCCGACAGCGCGGGCAGCGTCGAGGGGCTCGAGTACGTGCGGACCCACCTGGCGGACGGCACGTTCGCGTACGCGGCCGACCTCGGCGCGGGCTGGCCCGGTGAGGCCTTCGGCAAGGAGCAGGCCGCCATGACCGTCGAAGGCAACTGGATCACCGGCGCCATGACCAACGACTTCCCCGACGTCGACTACCAGGTCGCGGAGCTGCCCGCCGGCCCCGCCGGCGAGGGCACCCTGCAGTTCACGAACTGCTGGGGCATGGCCGCCGACAGCCCGAACCAGCAGGCCGCTCTCGACCTCGTCGAGCACCTGACGAGCACCGAGCAGCAGCTCGCCTTCTCGGAGGCGTTCGGCCCGATGCCGTCGATCCAGTCGGCCGCGGGCGACTGGACGAGCGAGAACCCCGACCTCGCCGCGTTCCTGGACGGGGCCGAGTACGCGCAGTTCCCGCCGACGTGGGCCGGGGCGACCGACGTCATCACCGACCTCAACTCCCAGCTCGAGTCGCTCGAGACCGGCGACCCGCAGGAGATCCTCGGCACGGCGCAGGCCAACCTCGAAGCGATCGCCGAGTAGTCCCCATGTCTGCTCAGGCTACGACCGCGCCCCGCCGCGCCGGGTCCCCTCGCGGGCTCCGGCGCGGGGAGGCGCTCGCCGGCTGGGCCTTCACAGCCCCCGTGCTCGTGATCCTCGGCGTGTTCCTGCTCGTGCCCGTGCTGATGGCGCTGTGGGTCAGCTTCTCGGACTGGTCGGGGCGCGGCAGCCCGCTGTCGTCCGACGTCGGCTTCGTCGGGCTGGACAACTACGCGGCTGTGACCACCGGCGGCGGGCTCGCGGAACGCGACTTCGGCGTCGCGCTGCGCAACAACGCGTGGTACGTCGCTCTGGTGGTCCCGCTGCAGACCGCGCTGGCCCTGTTCCTGGCGGTGCTCGTCAACCGTGCCGTGCTGAAGGGCCGGGGCCTGTTCCGCACGGCGTTCTACTTCCCGTCGGTCACCAGCTCGGTGGCCATCACGGTGCTGTGGCTGTTCCTCTTCTCGACGTCGGGCGTGGTCAACACGGTCCTGGCGCGGGTCGGCGTCGCCGGGCCCAACTGGTTCAACGAGCCGAGCGGCGTCCTGCACAACCTGCTGGGCGCCCTCGGCGTACGGACGGGGCCGCCGGCCCTGACCGAGCACGGCTTCCTGGGCCTGTCGTGGTGGGACTGGCTGGCCGGGCCCTCGGTCGCGATGTCGGCGTTCGTGCTCATGGCGATCTTCACCACGAGCGGTACGTTCATGCTCCTGTTCCTCGCGGGCCTGCAGAACCTCGGCCCGGAGGTGGAGGAGGCCGCCATGGTGGACGGCGCGAACGGCTGGCAGCGATTCTGGCGCATCACGCTCCCCCAGCTCCGGCCGACCCTGTTCACGGTCCTCACGCTCGGGCTGATCGGCTGCTGGCAGGTCTTCGACCAGATCTACACCGGCACGCAGGGCGGCCCGGGCAAGACGACGCTGACCCCCGCCTACCTCAGCTACCAGTCGGCGTTCCTGTCCCAGGAGTGGGGCCAGGGCGCGGCGATCGCGTTCATCCTCTTCGTCATCATCGTGCTGCTGACGATCCTGCAGCGCTGGATCCTGCGGGAGCGGCGATGAACCCCACCACACGCCGGCTGCCGCGCAAGGCGCTCGCCTGGCAGGTCGCGCTCTACGCCCTGCTGATCACGCTGGCGCTCGTCTACGTCTACCCGTTCCTCGTCCAGGTGGCGACGTCGGTCAAGACCGAGGCGGACGCCGCCGCCGACCCGGTCGGGCTGGTCCCGGACCCGCTGACGTGGAGCGCGTACACGCGCCTGTTCCTGCGGTCCGACTTCCCCGTCTGGTTCGCCAACTCCGCCGTCGTGACGGTCCTCGTCACCGCAGGACGCGTCTTCTTCGACTCGCTGGCGGGCTACGCGCTGGCCCGGCTGCGCTTCCGCGGCCGCGGGGTCGTGTACGCGGGGCTCGTGGCGGTCATGGCCGTGCCGACCGTCGTGCTGCTGATCCCGAAGTTCCTCGTCATCAACCAGCTCGGCATCTACGACTCGTACGCGGGCATGGTGCTGCCGCTGCTCGTGGACGCGGCAGGCGTGTTCATCATGAAGAACTTCTTCGAGTCGATCCCCGCCTCGGTCGAGGAGCAGGCACGCATCGACGGCGCGGGCACGTTCCGGATCTTCTGGTCCGTGGTGCTGCCGATGGCGCGCCCCGCGCTCGTCACCATCGTCATCCTCTCGTTCCAGGGGTCGTGGAACGAGCTGAGCCACTTCATCGTCTCCGCCCAGTCCCCCTCGCTGACGACCCTCACCAAGGGGGTCGCGTCGCTCGCGAGCGGCCAGCTCAGCCAGGGCAGCCAGTACCCGATCAAGCTCGCGGCAGCGGCGCTCATGACCGTCCCCGTCGCGGTCATGTTCTTCGTCTTCCAGCGACGCATCATGAACGCCAGCGAAGGAGCCGTCAAAGAATGACCCTCACCCCCGAGCCCGAGCGCACCGCCGGCCGAACGGTTCCGCTGCAGCCGCTGCTCAGCGACGCCGTGATCGCCCTGCGCGCCCCGACCCAGGTGTGGTCCGGCCGTGACGGCGACCTCGGCGGCACGCCCGTCGACGGCGTCTACCACGGCGACGTCCGGCACGTCGGCGCGCTGACGCTGGAGTGCGCCGAGTCGGCGGTCGAGTACGTCTCGCTCGCGCCCGAGGGCGCCTCGCACGTCGTGTTCGGCGGCCTCCTGCGCGGTGTCGACGACGACCAGCCCGACCCGAAGGTCCGCCTGGTGCGGGACCGCCGGGTCGCCGACGGCGCGCTGGCCGAGACGTGGACGGTGCGTTCCCACCTGCCGGACGCCGTACGCGTGACCCTCCGGCTGCGGCTCCGGCCCGACTTCGTGACCCTGCACGACGTCAAGGCCGGGCTCGCGCCGCTCGGCGGCGCCCCGGGAGTCTCCGTCGCCGTGTCCACCGGGTCGGCGACCGCGAGCGCCGGGCCCCGGTCGTTCACGCTGACGGCCGACGGCGCCACCGTGACGGCGGCCCTCGACGGCACGATCGAGGCCGCCTGGCCGCTCGACGTCCCGGCGCGGGGCGAGGCGCAGGCCGCATGGTCGCTCGCGCTGCACGACGACACCCTGGTCGTCCGGGGTGCGACCGGCACCTGGCCGGGCGCGCGGCTCCGCGAGGGAGACGTCCCGCCCGGCGCCGACCCCCGGCTCGGCCGCTGGCTGGCGACCGCGCTCGACGACCTCGACGCCCTGCGCCTGACGCTCCCCGACCACCCGGACGACGACTTCTTCGCCGCCGGCGCGCCGTGGTTCTTCACGCTGTTCGGCCGCGACTCCCTGTGGGCGGCCCGGCTCGCGCTGCCCGTCGACACCCGGTCCGCCGCGTCGACGCTGCGGGTCCTGGCCCGGCTGCAGGGCACCGCCCATGACGTCGAGACCGCGCAGGAACCCGGCAAGATCCTGCACGAGCTGCGTGCGACACCGCTCGCGATCCCGCACGACGACGTCGTCCTGCCGCCGCAGTACTACGGGAGCGTCGACTCCACCCCGCTGTGGGTGTGCCTGCTCGCCGATGCCTGGCGCGCCGGCATGCCCGACGACGAGGTGGCCGCCCTCCTGCCCGCGCTGCGCGGCGCCCTGACCTGGCTGCTGGAGCACGGGGACAGTGACGGCGACGGGTTCCTCGACTACATCGACCGCACCGGCCGCGGGCTGGCGAACCAGGGCTGGAAGGACTCCGGCGACTCCATCCAGTGGCGCGACGGGACCCTCGCCGAGGGGCCGATCGCGCTGTGCGAGGTGCAGGGCTACGCCTACGAGGCGGCACTCGCCGGCGCGGACCTCCTGGAGGCGTTCGGCTCCCGTTCGCCGGAGGCGACGCCGGAGCCCCTGCGCCCAGCCGCGCTCCGGGCCTGGGCCGCCGACCTGCGCGCCCGGTTCGCCCGGACCTACTGGGTGGAGACCCCCGAGGGCCGCTACCCGGCGGTCGCGCTGGACCGGCACAAGCGGCCCGTCGACACCCTGACCAGCAACATCGGGCACCTCATCGGCACAGGCATCCTCGACGCCGCCGAGGAGCGGCACGTCGCGGACCTGCTGCTCGACCCCGCGATGTCGACCGGGTTCGGGATCCGCACGATGTCCACCGGCGCGAACGGCTACTGGCCGCTGTCGTACCACGGCGGCAGCGTCTGGACGCACGACACCGCCATCGCCGTGCACGGCATGCACCGCGCGGGGCTCGCCGAGCACGCGGTGCGGGCGGTGGACGGGCTGCTGGCGGCGGCCGAGGGCTTCGGCTACCGCGTCCCCGAGCTGCACGGAGGGGATCCGGCGACCCGCGCCGGCGTGCCCACGCCCTACCCGGCGGCCTGCCGGCCCCAGGCCTGGTCCGCCGCGGCGGCCATCACCTGCCTCGCGGTGACCCGCTCGGTCCGCACACCGGCGGCCGTCGGCTAGGCCCGTGCAGGGGGCGCCCGGATAACCTTCCGTCATGGACCGGGTGACCCTGCAGGACGTCGCGGATCGTGCGGGGGTCTCGATGAAGACCGTGTCCAACGTGGTCCGCGGGTACCAGCACGTCAGCCCGGGGATGCGCGAGCGGGTGCAGGCCGCGATCGACGAGCTCGGCTACCGGCCCAACCGCACCGGCCGCAGCCTCGCCACGGGACGCTCCAGCATGCTCGGCCTCGCGTTCCCCGACCTGCGGCGGCCGTACTTCGCCGAGCTCGCGCACGTCTTCGCCCGGGTCGCCGCGTCGCGCGGCTACCGCCTCCTGCTCGCGGAGACCGGCGCGACGGCGGACGGCGAACGCTCCGTCCTGCGCGACCGCGAGGCCGGGATCATGGACGGCATGGTGATGCAGCCGCAGGCCCTCGACGCCCGGGACCTGGACGAGCTGCGGCACGGCATGCCCATCGTGTTCCTCGGCGAGGACCCGCAGCCCGCCGGCGCCGACCAGGTGGCCATCGACAACGTCGCAGCCGCCCGAGACGCCGTCGGGCACCTGGTGCGGATGGGACGACGACGGATCGGGTTCCTCGGCCACGAGACCGACCGGATCTCGTGGACCTCGACGCTGCGGATCGAGGGTTACCGCGCGGCGCTCGACGAGGCGGGCCTGCCCGCCGACCCGTCCCTGCTCGTCGCCCGGCGGCAGGACGGCGACGCCCGCGACGCCGAGGAAGCCCTCAGCGCCGCGCTCGCCTCCGGGCTGGAGATCGACGGCCTGCTGTGCCGCGACGACCTCGCCGCCATCGGCGCCCTGCGCGCCCTGCGCCGGCACGGCCTGGACGTCCCGGCCGACGTCGCCGTCATCGGCTGGGACGCCATCGAGCTCGGCGCGAGCACGGCCCCGAGCCTGACCTCTGTCGCGCCGGACACCCGGGCACTCGCAGAACGCGCCCTCGACCTGCTGCTCGACCGCCTGGAGGGTCTCGCGGACCCCGGCCGCCACGTCACGGTGGGCCACACGATCCTCTACCGCGAGAGCGCCCCCGAGCTGCCCTGACGGCCAGACCCGACGCGGTAGAGCCGGACGCGGTAGAGCCGGACGCCGCGGATCCGACCTCCGCGGTCAGGTAACCCGGATGGCAGGTGCCAGGTCTGCCGAATTTCGTTCGGCCTGGCCCTGCTCGATTCACGTTGGCTGAACTGTTCGGCACAGCCCGCAAACCAGCGCACCAGCCGAACGAAATTCGGCTCACCTGGCACCTGCTACCCGGGTCATACGACCGCCCGGCTACCTCACCGAGGCGAGCTGCTCGACGAGCGCCGACCGCACCGACTCCGGCAGGTCGACCGCCGCGAGCTCCGCCAGCTTCTCGGCCGCACTCCGGTCGCTGCTCACGATGTCCCAGGCCTCGAGCTTCTCCGGGTTCCCGGCCTGCGCGGACTCCAGGATCGTGCGGACCTCGTCGCGCCGGTCCGAGCCGACCCGCAGGTCACCGACGGCGATCCGCACGACGGCATCACCTCCGGCAGAACCGTCCAGCCGCGCTCCGTCCGGCCCCGACACGCCCCCGCCCGGCGCAGGACCCGCCGTAGGCGCGGACGCAGTCACGCTCCACCGCCCGTCGACCCCGCTCACCTCGGCGGGCGCACCGTTCACCGTGACCGGCCCCGAGGGCAGTGCGGACAGGAAGGTGACCGTCCACTCCCGGCTCGCGGGCAGCACGGAGGCGTCCCCCACCGCGGCGCCGATCCGGAACTCACCACGCTCCCGGTCCCAGGACAGAGCGGTCCGCGCCGCAGGGCCGTTTCCGCCGTCCACGGAGTCGTCCTCGGCGTCCTCGGCCAGGACCAGCTCGCCGGACGCGGCCGGCGCGACGAGCACCTCGAACGCCGACGGGTTACGCGTGGCGTCGAGGTCCGGGCCGGCGTCGAGCGGCAGGATGCCGCCGGCGCGCAGCAGGACCGGGATGGACGCGTCGGTCCGGTGCATCTCCACGGTGCGTCCGCCGGAGTAGACGGTGCCGGTGAAGATGTCGGTCCACACGCCGTCCGGCAGCCACACCCGCACGCTCCCCCGCAGCGACGCGACGTCCCGGGGCGACGTGATCGGAGCGACCAGCAGCTCGCTGCCGAACGCGTACTGGTTGGGCACGGTGTACGCCTCGTGGCGTCGCGGCTCGAGGTGGTACATGGGCCGCACGAGCGGCACGCCCGCCGCGGCGTGGTGGTTCATGGTGTGCAGGTACGGCACCATCCGGTGCCGGAACCGCAGCGCGTCGTTCATCGCCGCGCGGTGCTCCGCCGGGAACACCCACGGTTCCTTGCGGATGAACGGGTTGTTCGCGGAGTGCAGTCGCATGACCGGCGAGAAGACGCCGAACTGCACCCACCGGGTGGCCAGCTCGTCGTCGCGCACGCCGCGCGTGTGCCCGCCGATGTCATGGCTCCACCAGGAGTACCCGATGTTGGACGCGGTGGCGGTGAACTCGGGCTGGAACGCCAGCGACGCCCACGAGACCACGGTGTCGCCGGAGAACCCGACCGCGTACCGGTGGCTCCCGGGGCCGGCGTACCGGGAGAAGGTCATGCCCGGCCCGCCGTCGCGGGCGGCGTCGATGTGGTGGAAGTGGTTCAGCACCCACAGCGGGTCCACGCCGGGCAGGCCGGAGGTGCGACCCTGCTGCCAGTCGATCCACCAGAAGTCGACGCCCTGCGCCTCCAGCGGGTGGTGCAGCTCGGAGAAGTAGGCCTGGAGGAAGACGGGATCGGTCGGGTCGAACGCGACGGGCTCCCCGCTGTCCGGGTCCACGCCCACGGCGCGGGCCATGGCGGGGTACGCGTCCTCGAAGGCGC
The DNA here is from genome assembly GCF_042726755.1 of Promicromonospora sp. NPDC060271. NCBI lineage: Bacteria > Bacillati > Actinomycetota > Actinomycetes > Micrococcales > Promicromonosporaceae > Promicromonospora > Promicromonospora sp. NPDC060271. The sequence goes on from NZ_JBHXBG010000059.1 coordinate 13,354, forward strand.
GGACGCCGTCGGCCGGGTGCAGGTTGAGGGTGGTGCGCAGGCCCCGCTCGTGCAGCGTGCGCAGGAACCGCTCCGGGTCGGGGAACAGCGTGGGCTCCCAGGAGTAGCCGGTCCAGCCGGTGCCGAACTCGGGCGGCACCGACCCGACCCGGTGCCAGTCCATGTCGATCACCGCGACGGAGAAGGGCACACCCTCCTCGTCGAAGCGGTCCATGAGCGCCAGGTAGGACTCCTCGCTGTACGGGTGGTACCGGCTCCACCAGTTGCCGAGCGCCCAGCGGGGCAGCCGCATGGGGTGGCCGGAGACCTGGTACAGGTCCCGGACGGCGTCTGCGTAGTCGCGGCCGTGCGCGAACACGTACAGGTCCTGGCGGCCGGGAACGCGCGAGCCGACCCATCCGTCGTCCTCGAACAGGAACGACACGGAGTCGTCGACGACGGCGATCCCGTTCGGCGCCACGACCCCGGGCTCCAGCTCGGTGCGGCCGTCGACGTCGTCCAGGGTCCGGGCGGTGCCGCCCAGGTCCCGCGTGGGCTCGCCGTACCGCCAGCGGCCGGAGTCCCGCCCCAGCACCTCGACGACGAGCCCGCTCGCGGAGAACTCACCGCCGTCGTACCGAAGCCGCGCGCGCCGCGTGGTGAGCACCACCCCGTCGCCGACCCGCTCGACGGTGAACTCGGCGGGCGGCAGGTCGCGGCGGACCGCGAACGTGGACGCGCGGTCCTCGAAGCCGCCGTCCGCGGACCGCTCGATGCGGAACACCCCCTCGGTCAGCACGGTGATCCGCCAGCCGGCGCCGTGCACCTGCTGCTCGGATCGCGCCCGCGGCGCCGCCTCCGGCAGGGGCCGGATGACGGGCAGGCTGTCGACGATCTCTGACATGGGGCTCCTCGGTGCTCGGCTTCGTGCGTGGCTCGGACGGTGTCGGATCAGTGCTTGACGGCGCCCTGCGTCACGCCGCTGATCACCCAGCGCTGCGCGAACAGGTACACGATGATCGTCGGCGCCATCGCCATGAGGTACGACGCGAAGGCGACGTTGTAGTTGGTGCCGAACTGGCTCTGGAAGATGTTCTGCACCACCGGCAGGGTCTGCAGCGTGGGGTCTGACGTGATGAGCGACGGCATCATGAAGTCGTTCCAGGACGCCAGGAAGGCGAAGATACCGACCGTCGCGTTCATGGGCCCGAGCAGCGGCAGGATGATCCGCCAGAAGATCTGGCCGGTGCTCGCGCCGTCGATCCGGGCGCTCTCCTCGAGCTCGATCGGGATGGAGCGCAGGTAGGCGGTGTAGAGCAGCACGCTGAACGAGAGCTGGAACATCGCGTGCAGGATGCCGACACCGACCGGGCTGTCGAGCCCGGTGAGCGCCGTGAGCTGGATCTGCGGCAGCGCGACCACCGGGAACGGCAGGAACAGCGCCACCATCAGGTAGATCATCGACCAGCGGAAGAACCGGTGCGACCAGTTCCGGGCGATGGCGTAGGCGGCCAGCGAGCTCAGCAGCAGCGTCAGCACGACGGCGATCGCCGCGACCCCGAGCGAGATGCCGAACGAGACCGGGAACCGGGTCAGCGTCCATGCCTCGGCGAAGCTGGCGGGGTTGAACGGGGCCGGCAGCGAGAACGCGTTGCCGTCCGCGGACTGGGCGCTCGTCTTGAACGCCATCGACAGCGTGACGTACAGCGGCACGAAGACCGTGAGCGTCGCGAGCCCGAGCAGGATCGTCAGGGGCCAGTTGGTGCGGTTCACGGTGTTCACAGCCTCACTGCCCTTCCACGGGTGGCGACGATCTGGGCGACGGAGATGAGCGCGGTGACGATCAGGAAGATCGTGGCGTTGGCCATCTGGTAGGCGTAGTCGCCGCCGGTGAAGCCGCCGAAGATCGTCATGGCGACGCTGCTGGTCGCGGTGCCGGGGCCGCCGCCCGTCAGACCGACGATGACGTCGTACACGCCGAGGTAGCCCTTCACGCCGAGGATCGTGTTGATCAGGATGAACCCCGCGATGAGCGGGACGGTGATGGACCGGAACTGCCGCCACGGCGAGGCGCCGTCGAGCGCGCTCGCCTCGTACAGCTCGTTCGGGATCGACGTCAGCCCGGCCGTGTAGACCAGCAGCGCACCCGGGATGGTCTGCCAGGCGGACACGATCACGATGGACAGCCAGGCGAGGTCCGGGTTGCCGAGGATGCTCTCCTCCAGCGGTCCGAAGCCGACGGCGGTGGCGATGGCGGGCAGCGAGTTGGAGAACAGGAAGTTGAACACGTAGGCGACGACGATCCCCGAGACCACCATCGGGATCACGAAGACGGTGCGCAGGGTCGTCGCGAACCGGATGCGCCGGGACAGGGCCACGGCGAGCGCGAGGGCGATCACCTGCGCGACGACGACGGTGACCAGCGCGAAGCCGAGCGTGAAGCCGTACGACTCGAGCATCCGCGGGTCGGTGAAGAGCGCCGCGTAGTTCCTGAAGGCCAGGAACGACCAGTCCCCGAAGCCGACGTAGTCGGTGAAGCTGTAGAAGATGCCGATCAGGGCGGGAATGACGACGAACGCCGTGAACACGAGCAGCGTCGGCACCAGGAAGAGGTAGTACACCGGCTCGACGCCGCGGCGGTGCATCGTTGTACCTTTCATACCGTGGCCTCCCGTCCCGCGAGACGGCGCCAGTCGGCGTCGAGCTGGCGGAGCATGCCCTCGAAGTTGCCGCTGCGGATCGCGGCCTGCAGATAGTTCCCGAGCGGGATCGACGTCGGCACGAACGTCCCGGCGCCCTGGTAGAAGGCCGCGCGGTCGACGTAGTCCTGCAGCCCGGCCAGGCGCTCGTCCTCCTGCGGGGGCGCGTCCGTGAGCGTGGAGTACGCCAGGTTGTCCTGGTTGTAGGCGTTGATGATCTCCGGCCGCATCAGGAACTCGACGAGCTCGCGCGCCTCGTCCTGGTACCTGGACGCCGTCGGGATCCACAGGCCGAGGTCGATGTTGACCCGCGCCTGCCGCTCGTCGGGGTTCTCCGAGACCGGCAGCGGGAACGTGCCGATCTCGAGCTCGGGGTCCACCAGCGCGATCTGGCCGAGCGCCCACGGGCCCTGCAGGTACATGGCCGCCTCGCCCTTGCCGAAGGCGAGGTTGCCGTCGGCGTAGGCCCGTACCGCGTGGTCCTCGTTGAAGTACGACGAGATGGTCTTGGCGCGCTCCATCGGGACGGCGAAGTCCTTCTCGAACGAGACCTCGGAGTCCGGCCCGACGTCGGTGCCGAGCTCCTTCATGCGCCGGAAGAACTCCCCCGGCGCGACGAGGCTGCCGACGGAGTAGTCGAACAGACCCTGCCAGAGCGTCCAGGTGTCCCGGTCGGTCGCGTAGACCGGGGTGATGCCGGCCCGGGTGAGCTCATCGCACACGTCGACGAACTGCGACCAGGTCTCCGGGACCGGGAGCTGGTGCTCGGCGAAGATCCTCTTGTTGTAGATGACGCCTGCGGCGGCGAGCGAGTACGGCAGGACGCTCGTGCGGCCGGGGTAGGTGGCGTACTGGTCGGTCAGCTCGCCGATGTCGGTCCGGACGGTCTGCGCCGACGGCAGGTCCGACAGGTCACCGAGCACGCCGCGCTTGATGTAGCGGGCGAGCTCGAGGTTGTCGTTGAAGCAGCCGACGTCCGCCGGCTCGTTGCGCACGAACTGCGGCGCGATGGCCACCGTCGAGTCGTGCACAACGGTGATGCCGGGACGGGCCGCCTCGAAGCGGCGCAGCAGCTCGTCGAAGTACGCGATCACCTCCTGCTTCTGCTCGTAGAAGCGCAGGGTGACGCCTCCCCCGGCGGCTCGCGAGGCCGGCGCGCACCCGGCGGCGCCGAGTGCGACGAGAGCCGCCGAGCCGGCGAGGAACGAACGGCGACTCAGCGGTACGGGACGACTGGAACCTGGACTCACGCTGCATCTCCCTTGATCACTGCGACCGTGGGAATTTACAGCGCTGTAAATCGGCAGTCAAACCTGTACCGCGCCGTCCCACCAGTCGAGCACGCGTGTGCCGTAGAAGGTGAGCCACCTCGACGGCTCCCCCGGCGGGACGTCGACCTCGAACCAGACCCGCCCCGGATGGCGCCCCTCCTGCAGCCAGGTGCCGTCCGGGCGGCGGGCCTCGCGGACCACGCCGACGGCATCGGCAAGCCTGGGATCAGGCCCGACGCCGTCGTGCAGCGCCGCCGCGCGAAAGTAGTCGAGGGCGTTCAGGGCGCTGAAGCCCCAGCGGAACGGGTACCCGAACCGGGTGACCCACGGGCCGACGGGCTCGCCGGTCGAGAGCCTGCGGAGCAGCCGGCGCTCCAGGAGGTACTCCTCGCCGGCCCGGCGTGCGGCGCGCACGTCGGCGCCTGCGCCGGTTCCCGTCGCGGTCTCGTAGTACAGGAGGCCCTTGAGGGAGTTGAGCGTGGAGTGGAACGAGGAGCGCGTCGAGCCCTCCACCCACTCGCAGTTCCAGCCGCCGTCGGGGAGGCGGTGGTCGACGAACCACTGGGCGATGCCGGAGACGTCGACGCCCAGCCACGCCCCGTTGGCGAGCGTCCAGCTGTTGATGCAGCAGTCGACCTCGCCGTCCCAGTACGGCAGGTCCTCGTACTCCCACCGGCTGTTGGCGGCGAGCTTCTCCGCGGTCCCGGCCAGGACGGCGGCGTCGAGACCCCAGTCGCGGAGGCTGCTGAGCGACCAGGTCGTCGCGGTCCAGGGCTGGCCCTCCTCGTCGCCCTGGAAGCCGGCCGGGAAGAAGGCGCCGCCCGCCCACTGCCCGTCGGGATCCTGCCGCGCGAGGAGGCGGGCCCCGAACCCCTCGGTGGCGACACGTGCCCGGGTTGCCCGCCAGACATCCTCGGGCGCGCCGGCGAGGTCGCGTTCGACCTGCCAGCGCAGCGCTGGGTCGGCGTCGAGCAACCACGTGAGCAGCTCCGGTGCGAGGGGCACGTCACGAGGCTACCGCGAGCCCTTCCGCGTCAGGTCGGAAACCGGCCAGGAAGGTCGGCCGGGAAGGTCGGTCAGGAATCGAGAAGCACCCGGCGGCCTGCCGAACCTAACGTGGTGGGCATGGCAAACATCGACTCCGTCACCCTCGAGGTGACCGACCTCAGCTCCGCACGTTCCTTCTACGACGCCCTCGACCTGGGCGACCGGCTCCACCTCCGCGAGTCCGACGCACCCACCAGCGGGTTCCGCGGGTTCCACCTGTCCCTCATCTCCGCTCAGCCAGGTGACGTCAACGCCCTGTTCGACGCCGCGGTCGCCGCGGGTGCCACCGTGCTCAAGCCGGTGGCCAAGTCCATGTGGGGCCACGGCGGCGTGGTCCAGGCGCCCGACGGCACCATCTGGAAGCTCGCGACGTCCGCCAAGAAGGACACCGCCCCCGTCTCCCGGAAGGTCGACGAGATGGTGCTCCTCATCGGGGCGGACGACGTGTCGGCGAGCAAGAAGTTCTACGTCGCGCACGGGCTGACCGTCGGCAAGAGCTTCGGCTCGTACGTCGACTTCAAGATGGGCTCCAGCCCCATCGGGTTCGGCCTGTACAAGCGGGCGGCGCTCGCCAAGGACGGCGGCGTGGCACCCGAGGGGTCGGGCTCGCACCGGATCGCGGTGAACAGCGACCTCGGCGAGTTCACCGACCCGGACGGGTTCGCATGGGAGCCGGTCCGGGTGAGCCGGTAGCGTCGTCCGACCGCCGTCACGTTCCCGCGAGCGCTCCGGCCACCAGCGTGCGCAGCGCGGGGACCACCTCCTCCTCGAACCAGGGGTTCTTGGACTGCCAGCGGAAGTTGAGCGGCGACGGGTGTACCAGCGGGACGGTCGACGGCAGGTACTCGGTGTAGGCGCGCACGGTCTCGGTGAGGGTCGGCTTCGCCCGGGCGCCCAGGTAGTACTTCTGGGCGTAGCCGCCCACGAGGACGGTGAGCCGAAGGTCCGGCAGCTCGGTGAGGATCCGCCCGTGCCACAGCGCGGCGAAGTCCTTGCGCGGCGGCAGGTCACCGGAGGCGCCCTTGCCCGGGTAGTAGAAGTCCATCGGGACGAGGGCGAACCGGTCCGGGTCGTAGAACTGGGTGTCGTCCACGCCGAGCCACGTGCGGAGCCTGACGCCGCTGGCGTCGTTCCACGGCACGCCGCTCTCCTGGGCCTTGCGTCCGGGCGCCTGGCCGATGACCGCGACCCGGGCGCCGGGCGCCGCGGCGTAGAGCGGCTCGTAGCCGAGGTCCCGCGCCCAGGCGTTGGACTCGTGGGCGGCGATCTCCGCCCGGATCCGGTCGAGATTGCTCGTCAAGGCGCGAGCCTCGGTCAGTGTCCGCCGGAGACCAGGAACGCCAGCCCGGTGGCGATGGCCCCGACGCACAGGGCCAGGCACAGGTAGCCGCCCAGCCGGCGCGCGAGGCCAGGGGCGGCGCCGTCCTGGGCACCCGCCGCTTCGCCGTCGTGCGTGCCACCGGCTTCGACGACGCCGGCCCCGACCGGCAGCGTGAGCAGCCGGAGCCCCAGTGCGAACAGTGCGGGCACCCCCGCCCCGACCAGCAGGCCGACGAGGACGACCTGCCCCAGCGCGCCCCACTCGATGATGCCGCTCATTCCGCCGTTCCCTTCCCTGAGGCGTCAGTTGTCCCACCGGCCGCTGACGGTCCGGCCGCTCCAGCACCCACCGTGACGCTGTCGATCGCGGCGGCAGCCGCCGACGTCGTCGCGCCCGCCTCGACCGGTGCGACGTGCATCGGACCGGCTTCGCCGGTGGTCGCGGCGACCGGTTCGATGCCGGCCCCGCGCTCCTCGTCCCAGGCCTCGTTGACATTGGTGTGGTCGACCGGCTTGCGGCGCGAGGCGATCCAGATCGCCGCGGCCGACGCGAGCAGGATGCCGAGCACCAGCGCGCTGCCGAGCACGCCGCCGACCCCGTGCTGCACCCAGAAGCAGAGCGCGCCGATCAGGCCGGCCGCCGGCAGCGTGAGCAGCCAGGCGCCGAACATGCGGCCGGCGAGCCCCCAGCGCACCGTCGCGCCGGGCATGCCGACACCGGAGCCCAGGATCGAGCCGGTGGCGACGTGGGTGGTGGACAGCGAGAAGCCGAAGTAGCTGGACAGCATGATGACGGCCGCCGACGACGTCTCCGCCGCCATCCCCTGCCGGGTGTCGATCTCGACGAGGCCCTTGCCGAGGGCGCGGATGATGCGCCAGCCGCCGGTGTAGGTGCCGAGCGCCATGGCCAGGGCGCAGGACAGGATGACCCAGAACGGGACGCCCGAGTCCGCCGGTACCGCGCCGGCCGTGATGAGGGCGAGCAGGATGATGCCCATCGACTTCTGCGCGTCGTTGGTGCCGTGCGCGAGGGAGACCAGGGAGGCGGAGCCGACCTGGCCCCAGCGGAACCCCCGCGAGGTGACGTCCTGCGGCAGCCCACGGGTCAGGCGCGCGACGAGCCAGGTGCCGGTGGCCGCGACCGCGATGGCGACCACCGGGGCGATGAGCGCCGGGACCAGGACCTTCGCGAGGACGCCGTCCCAGAGCACGCCCGAGGTGCCCGCGGCCGCCAGCACCGCACCCACGACGCCGCCGACCAGAGCGTGCGACGAGCTGGACGGCAGGCCGAGCAGCCAGGTCAGGAGGTTCCAGACGATGCCGCCCACCAGCCCGGCGAACACGACCTCCAGGGTGATGACCTCTGCGTCGACCAGTCCCTTGGCGATGGTCGCGGCCACCGACAGCGACAGGAACGCGCCGACCAGGTTCAGGGCCGCTGACAACAGGACCGCCCGGCGGGGCGTAAGAGCTCGGGTGGCGATGGAGGTCGCCATGGCATTGCCCGTGTCGTGGAAGCCGTTGGTGAAGTCGAAGGCGAGTGCGGTGAGCACGACCACGACGAGAAGAATCATCTCGGTCACCACACCATGGTGACGTGTGCGCAGATCACACTTGACCAGAGGGTGACGTTCAGGTGAACAGTTCGATTTCTGTTCACATGGTGTTCACCTTCCGGGGTCGACGGATCCGGCCTGTCCCCCGTGCGAGCTACCCACGAATGTCCACCCCGCGGTGACTACCGCGCGCCGCCCGATCCATAGCGTTCGGGGTAGTCCGCGGCGACCGGTTCGCGGCTTCTCGAAGGAGTCATCGTGCGTCTGGTGTGGCAGCTCGTAGCCGTTCTGGCGGTCTCGTTCCTCGGCAGCCAAGGTCTGGCCCTGGTCGGGGACAACCCCTGGCTGGCGCTCGTCGTGGGTCTCGCGACGGCGGTGCTCGCGGTCCTCGTCTACGCCCTCGTGGTGCGGCGCACCGAGCACCGCGCCGTGGTGGAGGTGTCCCGGGAGGGCGCGGTGTCCGGGCTCGGCTGGGGCACCCTGCTCGGTGTCGCGCTGTTCGGCCTGGTCATCGTCAACCTGGCCGTCCTGGGGAGCTACACGGTCCACGGCCTGGGCACGGTGCCGGGTGCGGTAGGGCTCGTCGGCTTCATGGCTGCGGTCGCGGCGTCCGAGGAGCTGCTGTACCGCGGCGTCCTGTTCCGCATCATCGAAGGGTGGACCGGGACGTGGGTCGCGCTGACGGTGACCAGCCTGCTGTTCGGTCTGGCCCATCTGGTCAACCCGAACGCGACCCTGTGGGGCGCGCTCGCCATCGCCATCCAGGCGGGCGGATTGCTCACCGCCGCGTACGTCGCCACCCGCAAGCTGTGGGTGCCGATCGGCCTGCACCTCGGCTGGAACATCGCCGGGAGCGCGATCTTCAGCACCGAGGTCTCGGGCAACGACACCCCGCAGGGCCTGTTGGACGCCTCGACGTCGGGCCCGTGGCTGATCACGGGCGGCGAGTTCGGCCCGGAGGGCAGCGTCTACTCGGTCGTGTTCTGCGTCGTGGTCGCCGCCGTGTTCATCCGGGTGGCGTACCGGCGCGGGCACATCGTTCCGCTGCGCCGCTCCGCCCGGGCGGCCGTTACGCTCCCCCGGTGACCGAACTCCGGCGGGTCCCCGACCGGTGGCGCGACCGGTGGCACCGGCTCGACGTCACCGTCCGGGACCTGCCGCTCGCCCTCGCGCTCGCCGGTGCGGCGTTCGTGCCGTTCCTGCGGGAGTACGGGACGCAGGTCGGCGAGGTGCCGGCCCGTCCGTTCGACGGCGTGGCAGTGCTGGTCGTCGCGCTCCAGTGCCTGCCGCTCGCGGTGCGCCGGCGGTGGCCGGCCGTATGCGTGGCGCTGGTCTCGCTCGGTTTCGTGCTCAGCCAGGTCCAGGGCAACCACTCGTTCGCGAGCAACGCGCTGGGCATCGCGCTGGTGAGCACGGGCGCGCATCTGGCGCACCACCGTCGGCTCGCCGTCGCCGTCCTCTCCGTAGCCTACGTGGGGCTGGCGATCACGCTCGACCGGCTGACCGGGGCCGAGCGGGTGGACGAGTACGTGACGTTCTACCTGGTCATGGCCCTCGCGTGGGGCGTAGGCGCCTGGTTGCGCTCGACCAGGGCGGCCGAGGCCGAGCGACGGCTCCGGGTCGCCGAGGAGACCCGCGCCGCCGAACGCACGCGCATCGCCCGCGAGCTGCACGACGTCGTGACCCATCACGTGACCGCGATGGTCGTGCAGACCGAGGCGGCGCGGTACCTGACCGCCTCGCCCGACCGTCTCGACGAGACGCTGACCGCTGTCGGTGACACGGGCCGGCTCGCGATCAGCGACCTGCGGAACCTGCTCGACGTGCTCGACCCGGGGCACGAGGGCCCTGTTCGGACACAGCCGGACGGCGGACTCGGCGCGCTCGTCGCGCTCGTCGAGCAGACCCGGCGGGCCGGGCAGCCGGTGGAGCTCACCGAGCACGGCGAGCCGCCGACGACGTCGGGCAGCGCCGAGCGCGCCGCGCACCGCGTGGTGCAGGAGTCGCTGACGAACGCCCTCAAGCACGCCCATGGCCGCCCGACGGCGGTGACGGTGCGCTACGACGACAGGGAGATCCTGGTGGAGGTCAGCACCGACGGGCCGGGCCCACGAGCAGGCGGACGATCCCGCCCGGGCAGCGCCTCGCCGGGCGGGAGCGGACGGGGCCTGGTCGGGTTGCACGAACGGGTGGCCGCCCTGGGCGGCGAGCTCAGCGCCCAGCGGTCGGACGACGGCGGCTTCGTCGTGCTGGCCCGCATCCCGACCGGGGGCCGCCGGTGACCGCGCCGACCCGCGTGCTGGTCTGCGACGACCAGGTGCTCATCCGCACCGGGTTCGCGACGATCATCGACGCCCAGCCCGACCTCGAGGTGGTGGGCGAGTGCGGCGACGGGCGGGCCGCCGTCGACCTCGCCCGCCGGCTGGACCCCGACGTCGTCGTGATGGACGTCCGGATGCCCGTCCTCGATGGTATCGAGGCAACCCGTCTGCTCGCCGGCGCCGGGGTGGAACATCCCGTCAAGGTGCTCGTGGTGACGACGTTCAACCTCGACGAGTACGTCTACGAGGCGCTCCGCGCCGGGGCCAGCGGGTTCCTGCTCAAGGACGCCCCCGCGGCGCAGCTGCTGAACGGCATCCGCACCGTCGCATCGGGGGCCGCACTGCTCGCCCCAGAGGTGACGCGACAGCTCGTGGGCAGGTACGCGGCGCGGATCCGGCCCACCGAGAGCGCCCCTGGCGACACCGCGCTGACCCCGCGCGAGCTGGAGGTGCTGCGCCTCATCGCCAACGGCCTCTCGAACGGCGAGATCGCCGCGACGCTGGTGATCAGCCAGGAGACGGTCAAGACGTACGTCTCCCGCCTCCTGGCCAAGCTCGGCCTGCGCGACCGCGTGCAGGCGGTGGTCTACGCGTACCGCAACGGCTTGGTGACGTGACGTCGCACCGGTGGAGGGTCACGGTCAGAGCCGCAGCAGGTCCCGGGCGAGTCCCTCGCGCAGGCCGGCGGGCGGGTCCACGTACCCCTCGGCGCGCAGCGCCCCGGGGAAACCGCCCGCCGCGAACGCTTCGTTGAGGTCGTCGACGAACCACGTCGTCGGGCCGACGAGGCCGTCGACACCAGGCCCTGGCACGTCGACCCCGTACGGACCGTCCCCGCTGATGTTCGCCTTGTGCAGGGCGTCCGGCGCGAAGTCGAGCTGGAACGGGAAGGCGTCCGGATCGGGGTACCCGGTCCAGCTAGTCCACTCGCGCTCGTAGTACTCGCGAGCGCCACCGCCGTAGACGGCGTGCTCGAACTCGACGACCAGCGGGTCGGCCAGCACGCTCTCGGGCCACCTAGGGTGCTCGCCGACGAGCCACACGTCACCGACCTGCCGGATCCACGCCGCGACCGTCATCGGGAACGGCGCGAACGTCTCCTCCATCCAGTCGGCGAGCGCGGATGCGCCGTCGGTCGGCGGGAAGTGGGCCGGGCGCGGCGTCGCGTCGTCGTCATTCCTCGTCGCGATGAAACCGTCCGCCTGCAGCCGGTCGACGAGCGTCTCCACGTTCTGTCGCGCCCGGCTCGCCATCTCGCGCGCGACCGCCTGCGCGTCCTCCCTGTGGCGCGCACCGAACACGTCCAGGCCCAGGGCTCGCAGGTCCTGCCACACGCCGTCGTGGTCCCCGGCCCGATACCGGGCAATATGACTGGTCACGGCGCAATCCTGGCAGAGCGTCGAGGGGCGCCTGGAACGTCATCGACCTCGGGTCAACCGGCGACGCAGGCCCCGACCGCAAGGAGCCGGTGCGGCACGGGCGAGGTACACCCGACAGGGAGGTGCCAGGCCCGCTGAATTTCGTTCGCCCCTGCCCCTGAAAGTTCACCTGGGCCGAATAGTTCGGCACAACCGAAAAACCTGTGGCTGAGCCGGACACAATCCAGCCCAGCCGGCACCTACCGCAGTAGCACCGTGTGCCGCCGGACCGGCACGGGTGATCTCTGCGCCCCGGGCTGTGCCGACCGGGGCCCGGACGTACGTTGGCCAAGGGGGCGGACCGGGTTCGCCCGACCTACCCGGACGCTCCTCACCACAAGGAGGTGGTGAACATGAAGCGCGTCCTCATGACGTGCGTCGTCGCCGCAGGGCTGACCGTGGGTGGCGCCATGTCAGCACACGCCGGCGAGACGAACGGAAACGGCGACCCGATTCCCGGAGCGTTCAACGCCAGCTCGGCGTGCGCGTTCTCGGGGCGGGACCTGCCCGACGACCAGGAGGACCAGCCGCCGCAGTTCGACGACGACTTCGTCACGGGTGGGCACGTCCAGAGCTACGGCAAGTACGTCAGCCACGGCCTCAAGGGCGCTGTCCCGAGCCCCGGCGAGGCGTGCCGCGGCAACGTCGCGTTCGAGGAGTAACGCCCGGACGCCCGGCGCCCGGAGGCCCGATCCGTCTCCGGGCGCCGGGAGCGGTCAGCCGTCGGTGAGGTGGACGAGCCCCGCGAGCGTCGGACGGAACCCGCAGGACTCCAGGTAGAACGACTCGAGGTGCGGTTCGAAGTCGACGAAGAGCCACTCGCAGCCCGCCGCCCGTGCCTCCTCGATCGCGCGCCGCACGACGGCGGTACCGAGTCCTCGCCGCTGGTGGCTGGGGCGCGTCTTGGTGTCGATCAGGAACGCGTGGCCCCCACCGTCCCACGCGACGTTCACGAACCCGATCAGCTGACCCTCGCCGCTCCGGGCGGAGACCCACCCTAGCGAGTGACCTCGGATCCGGTCCCACCAGCCGGGCTCCGGGTTGCCGCCGTGGGACTCGGTGAGGTCGACGATCTCGGCGTCCGACACTGGTCCACGCCAGTCCAGGACCACTTCATCAGTAGGCATGGTGGTCAAGCGTGGTGGCTCGACGATGCGAGCGGCAACCCGAGCGAACGTTCCCGAGATGGACGATGACGCGAGACATCGAGCAACGATGTCCCGCGTCATCAGAGGTGGGCCCAGAGGGACTCGAACCCCCGACATCCACGGTGTAAACGTGGCGCTCTAACCAACTGAGCTATGAGCCCTGGCAGCGGACCACAATACCTGGCCCCGGCCCCGAACCTGGTCAGATCTTACGAATTGGCCGGATCAGATCTCGACGACCGCGCGCCGGTAGTCCTCCAGGTCGCGCGCCTGACCCCGTGGATTCACGACGCTCCAGCGGACGATCCCGTCGGCGTCGATCAGGAACGTCCCCCGCAGCGCGATCCCCGAGCTCTCGTCGAACACCCCGTAGTCGCGTGCCACCTCGCCGTGCGGCCAGAAGTCGGAGAGCAGGTCGAACTGGTAGCCCTCGGCCGCCTGCCACGCCTTGAGCGTGAAGACGGCGTCCGTCGAGATGACGAGGAGCCGCACGCCGGCGGTCTCGAAGTCCTCGATGTTGTCGCGCAGCTCGCACAGCTCGCTGGTGCACGTCCCGGAGAACGCGAACGGGACGAAGACGACGAGCACCGGCGTCCCACGCAGGTCCGACAGCGTGGTCGGGGTGCCGTGCGTGTCAGGGAGCGTGAAGTCGGGTGCGGGGTCACCCGGCTTCAGCGACTCCGCGGGAGCGGACGGCACGGCGGCGGACTCGGTCATGGCTTCAGACCCGCCGGGCGATCACTTGCCGCGGCCCCGGTAGGCGAGCCGGGTCGCCGACCAGTCCTCCGCGATGGCAAAGGTGCTGGTGGTCTGCAGGCCGGCGGTCGTGGCGGCCTCCTGGATGTCGCTGTGGCCCACCTCGCCGTCCCGACCGGGCTTCGGCGTGAAGATCCAGATGATGCCGCCGTCGTCCAGCACGGTCAGCACATCCACGAGCGCGTCGGTGAGGTCTCCGTCGTCCTCCCGCCACCAGAGGATGACGCCGTCGGTCACGTCGCCGAAGTCCTCGTCCTCCAGCTCGCTGCCGATGATCTTCTCGATGTCCGCCCGGAGTGCGTCGTCGACGTCGTCGCCCCAGCCGAACTCCTGCACCACCTGGCCGGCCTCGAAACCGAGGCGCCCGGCGCCCTGGGTGTCCGTGCTCACTTGGTTGATCGTCCCTCTCTCTGTCCGGCCCTCGCAGCCGGGTCGTATGCATGTCCTGTCCGACCCTACGCGGGCCCTCCGTCGCCAAAGGTAGTGCACGCACCCCTGCCATGCCTCGCAACCAGGTCGCGTGGTGTCTTTTTGATGAATCGATGAGACCTCGGCAACGCACAGGTCATGCACTCAGTCTCATCATTGCGATACCCCGTATCAATAATTGCGCGAACTGGTACAGACGTAACGCAGATCACGCGCTCTTGACCGCCCTATGGTGTGAGCGCACGCTGTGAGGGGACAGAATGGCTAGGACCACCTGTGCGTGGGCGTGCACAGTCGCAACCCCAGCTGTGGCGACGCGACGCCGACGCGACGGGTCCTGACGAGGCGGCGAGGAGCGCGAACCGCGACCCCGCCGCGCGACACCGAGAGAGGTTGCTGGTGGCTTCGTTTGACGAGACCGGACCGCTGATCAACGGTCTGCTCAGCGCCGTACCCGACATCGACCCGGCCGAGACCGAGGAATGGGTCGAGTCCTTCGACGGGCTGATCGACGACAAGGGCGGACCCCGCGCCCGGTACGTCATGCTCAACCTGCTCCGGCGGGCGCGCGAGCGGAATGTGAGCATTCCCGCGTCGATGGCGACGCCCTACGTGAACACCATCGGTGTCCACGAGGAGCCGTACTTCCCGGGCGACGAGGCCATGGAGCGGCGCTACCGCTCATGGATCCGCTGGAACGCGGCAGTCATGGTGACCCGCGCACAGCGCGAGGGCCTCAGCGTCGGTGGGCACATCTCCTCGTACGCGTCCGTCGCGACGCTGTACGAGGTGGGCCTGAACCACTTCTTCCGGGGCAAGGACCATCCGGGCGGCGGCGACCAGATCTACTTCCAGGGCCACGCCTCCCCCGGCGTCTACGCCCGGGCGTACCTCGAGGGCCGCCTGACCGCCGACCAGCTCGACGGGTTCCGTCAGGAGAAGTCGCACCCGGGCGGCGGCCTGCCGTCCTACCCGCACCCGCGCCTCATGCAGGACTTCTGGGAGTTCCCGACCGTGAGCATGGGCCTCGGCCCGGCGTCGGCCATCTACCAGGCCTGGACCAACAAGTACCTGCACAACCGCGGGATCAAGGACACCAGCCAGCAGGACGTCTGGGCCTTCCTCGGCGACGGCGAGATGGACGAGCCCGAGAGCCGCGGCATGATCCAGCACGCCGCCCAGCAGCAGCTCGACAACCTGACGTTCGTCGTGAACTGCAACCTGCAGCGCCTCGACGGCCCGGTGCGCGGCAACGGCAAGATCGTCCAGGAGCTGGAGGCCCAGTTCAAGGGCGCCGGCTGGAACGTCATCAAGGTCGTCTGGGGCCGCGAGTGGGACGCCCTGCTCAACGCCGACAAGGACCGCGCGCTCGTCAACCTGATGAACGTCACGCCCGACGGCGACTACCAGACCTACCGCGCGGAGTCCGGCGCGTTCATCCGCGAGCACTTCTTCGGGCGCGACCCGCGCACGAAGGCCCTCGTCGAGAACATGACCGACGACGACATCTGGAACATGAAGCGCGGCGGGCACGACTACCGCAAGCTCTACGCGGCCTACTCCGCGGCGCGCGCGCACACCGGCCAGCCGACGATCATCCTCGCGCACACCGTCAAGGGCTACGGTCTGGGCTCCGGCTTCGCCGGCCGCAACTCGACGCACCAGATGAAGAAGCTCAAGGGCGACGACCTCAAGACGCTGCGCGACTCGCTGCGCATCCCGATCTCGGACGCCGAGCTCGAGGCCGACCCGTACCTGCCGCCGTACTACCACCCCGGGGCCGACGCGCCGGAGGTCCAGTACATGCTGGAGCGCCGCCGTCAGCTCGGTGGCTTCGTACCGGAACGGCGGACCGCCGCGAGGACGAGCCTCCAGCTGCCGGAGGACAAGACCTACGAGCTGCTGAAGAAGGGTTCCGGCACGCAGCAGATCGCCACGACCATGGCGTTCGTGCGGCTGCTCAAGGACCTCTTCAAGGCCAAGGACTTCGGCAACCGCATCGTGCCGATCATCCCGGACGAGGCCCGCACCTTCGGCCTCGACTCGATCTTCCCGAGCGCCAAGATCTTCAACACGCTCGGCCAGAACTACCTCGCCGTGGACCGCGAGCTCATGCTGAGCTACAAGGAGTCCGAGTCCGGCCAGATCATGCACACCGGCATCAACGAGGCCGGTTCCGCCGCCGCGTTCCAGTCGGTGGGCACGTCGTACGCCACGCACGGCGAGCCGATGATCCCGGTCTACATCTTCTACTCGATGTTCGGCTTCCAGCGCACGGGCGACCAGTTCTGGGCGGCCGGCGACCAGATGACGCGCGGCTTCATCATCGGCGCGACCGCCGGCCGCACCACGCTGACGGGCGAGGGCCTACAGCACGCCGACGGGCACAGCCCGCTCATCGCAGGCACGAACACCTCGATCGTGCAGTACGACCCCGCCTACGGGTACGAGATCCGGCACATCGTGCGCGACGGCATCGAGCGCATGTACGGCGACGGCTCCGACGGCCGGGACCAGGACGTCATGTACTACCTCACGGTGTACAACGAGCCGATGGTCCAGCCGGCCGAGCCGGAGGACGTCGACGTCGAGGGCATCAAGCGCGGCATCCACCGCGTCTCGGTCTCCGACGCCGAAGGCCCCAAGGCTCAGCTCCTCTCCTCCGGCGTGGGTGTGCCGTGGGCGCTCGAGGCGCAGCAGCTCCTCAAGGAGGACTGGGGTGTCTCGGCCGACGTGTGGTCCGTGACGAGCTGGAACGAGCTGCGTCGCGACGCCCTGGCGGCCGAGCACGACTCCCTGGTCAACCCGACGGCGCCCGTGCGCACGCCGTACGTCACGGAGAAGCTGTCCAGCGCCCAGGGGCCGTTCATCGCGACCAGCGACTACGACCACCTGGTCCCCGACCAGATCCGTGCCTGGGTCCCTGGTGACTACGCGGTGCTCGGTGCCGACGGGTTCGGCTTCTCCGACACCCGTGCCGCGGCGCGGCGGTTCTTCCTCATCGACGGCCCGTCGATGGTGGTCAAGACGCTGCAGGTCCTCGCCCGTCGCGGCGAGGTGCCGACCGACGTCGTCGCCAAGGCCGTCGAGAAGTACCGCCTGCTCGACGTCACCGCCGGCACGTCCGGTACCGCGGGCGGCGACAGCTGACCTCCGGATTCGCGAAGTAGAGCGCTTGTCCGGCTCTCCCTGGTGTGACCC
>NZ_JBHXBG010000060.1:0-30090 GCF_042726755.1 Promicromonospora sp. NPDC060271
CCTCCTCACCTTCGCCGACGGCGCCCGCGAACGACGCCGCGCCGGACGGGCCACCGGTGTTTTCACGATGCGGTGCGGTGCTCGGTGCTGCGACCGTATCCAGGCCGCTGACCTGCGACGACGTCGTTCTGTGCGGCTTCCTGACGTATCACGGGTGTGCTGGTCAGACGGATCGAGGTGTTGTTGGATGACTCCCCATGAACCGACCCGGACCCGGCGAGACGCGGGCCACGAGCCCAGCCGCTCTCCTCGAGCCCGAGCGCGCGGTGGTGCCGTTCATGGGCCGCGGGCGGGAGCTGGCCGAGCTGCGGTCGTGGGTGCGCTCGCGGGAACCGGTGGCGCTACGGCTGCTGTGCGGGCTCGGCGGGGTGGGCAAGACGCGCCTCGCGCTCGAGCTCGGCAAGAGCCTGCGGCGCACCGGATGGACGGTGGTGCACGTGCCGCCGGGCGCGGAGGCCGCCGCGGTCTCAGCGGCCTCGGCCGCGCGCCGCGTCCTGTTGGTCGTCGATGACGCGGCGTCCCGGCCGGGCCTGCCCGCGCTGCTCGACGCCATCGGGTCCACCCGGCCGCGGGGGCGCCTGCGCGTCCTCGCCACCGCCCGCAGCGGCGGGCAGTGGTGGCGCAGGGAGCGGTGGACCAGCTCGCTGTGGGCCGGACGGACGCCGTCGGTCACCCAGATGGCGCTCGAGCCGGCCCTCGACAGGACCTTCGACGTCGCCTTCGACCCGGCGCTCGGGCTGGAGATCGAGCGTACCGGCGACTACCGCGCGCTCGTCGAGGCTGCGGCCACGCGCTTCGCCCGGGCGCTGGGCCGCCCGGTCCCGCGGCTGCGGTTCACGGCGGAGCCCGACCAGCAGGTGCGCGCGCTCGACCTGCACGCGGCCGCGCTGGTGACGGTGCTCGACGGCGGCGACGAGGTCGTCGACCCGGTGGGTGCGCTCGACCTGGTCCTCGACCACGAACGCGCCCGGTGGGCGGGCTCCGACGCGGACGCGGGGTTCGCGCCCGGTGCCGCCGAGGCCGCACTGGCCGTGGCGACACTGCTCGGCGACCCGACGGACGAGGGCATCCGCGCCGCGCTGCGCCGGGCCGGCGTGGAGCCCGTCGCGGGCCGGACGGTGGACGCCGTGGCGTGGGTCCGCGCGCACCTGCCGACCGTCCCGCGGCTGGCGGAGCTGCTCGTCTCACGCACCCTGGCGGCGTCGGAGGAGCTCACCGCGGCCTGCACGCGCGACCTGGCGCCGGGGGAGGCGTTCGCGATGCTGGCGTTCTCGACCGAGATGGGGCTCGACCGGCCGGTCGCCGAGCGGGACGTCACCGGCGAGCTCGTCGAGGCCGCCGCGTCTGCCCTGCCCGCCGGACGGGCGGCGGACCTGCCCGCGCTGCTGCGGGCCTCCCGCCGGCTGCCGCGCTCGTCGGGCCCCCTGGCCGTACCGGTGCTCGACCGTCTCACGCACCGGGTGGCGGACCTCGCCCGGGCGACCGGCAGCGACGCCGAACGTGGTGAGGCGCTGACCGACCTCGGCATGGTGCTGATCGCCGAGGGCGAGGTCGACGTCGCCCTCGGCGTGCTGCAGGAGGCGGCGGGCCTGTGGCGCGGCCTCGCCTGGGGCGACGAGAACCGGTACCGGCCCGCGCTGTGCACGGCCCTGAACAACCTCGGGACGGGGTACCGGGCGGTGGGCAGGCACGATGACGCCCTCGCCGTGCAGGAGGAGGTCATCGCGCTGTGCCGCCAGTTTCGGCGGGGCGACGGCCTGTGGGCGGACGCCGAGCACGCGCGCGCCCTCCAGAACGCCGGGGTGTCCTACACGGAGCTCGGCCGGGTCGGCGAGATCGAGCTGGCACAGCGGGCGTCGCTCGAGATCTACCGCCGCCTCGCGGAGGGCGACCCCGTCCAGTACGAGCCGCAGGTCGCCGCCGTGCTGGGCAACTTCGAGGCCCTCACGGAGAGCGGCCGGCCGGAGGACGCGCTGCCCGCGAACGCCGAGGCGGTGGCGATCCGCCGCAGGCTCGCCGCGGCCCGTCCCGAGCACCTCGGGGAGCTGGCCTGGTCGCTCGGACAGCTCGGCACCACCCTGGAGGCTCTCGGGCGGTACGAGGAGGCGGGCGTGGTGCTCGTCGAGGCGCTGGAGCTCCAGCGCCGCCTCGCCAAGGAGAACGCGCGCGGGACCCGCCCCGACCTCGCCGGTGCGCTCTCCGCGCTCGGCGCGCTGTACTCGACCACCGGCCGCGCCGACGAGTCGCTCCGGCTCGAGCGGGAGGCGCTGGAGATCCGGCGCGAGCTCGCCGCCGAGCACCCCGACCGGTACCTGCACTACCTCGCGCACTCGCTGTCGAACCTCGGCGTCACCCTGGCCCGGCGCGGCAGGTACGACGAGGCGGTGCTCCTGGAGGAGGAGGCCGTCGCCATCCGCAGGGGCCTGGCGGGCGGGAACGCCCGGTCGTTGAAGTACCTCGCGCAGTCCCTGTCCAACCTGGGCGTGCGGTACGCCGACCTGGGCCGGTTCGACGAGGCGCTGCCGCCCACGCAGGAGGCGGTCGACATGCTGCGCCGGCTCGTGCGGGAGCAGCCGGAGAAGTACCGCACGGGTCTCGCGGAGGCGCTCGCGAACCTGGGGGCCACCCTGCTCGACCTCGACCGGGCCGCCGACGCACTGCCGCCGATGCGCGAGGCGGTGATGATGCGCCGCCAGCTCGTCCTGGAGAACCCCGACAAGCACCGGCCCGACCTGGCGCTCGCGCTCTCGAACCTGGCCAGCGCGATGAGCGCGGTCGGCGACAACGTCGCCGCACTGGGGCACGCGCGGGAGGCGGTCGACCTGCGCCGCCGGCTCGCCGCCGACCTGCCCGAGCGGTACCGGTCCGAGCTGGAACGGTCCCGGGCGGTCCTCGCACGGATCGACGCGGCGATCCGGAACCCGCCGCCGGCGCCGTTGCCCCCTGGGCCGCGCTGAGCCAATGTGCCCAGAAGTCGGCGTTCTTCCGGGCACAATGGCTCAGCTCCGAAACGGACCGAGCGATTGTGCCCGGATGTGGGCGGGTGGTTGGGCAGAATCGCTCGGTGTCCCCGGGTCAGGCGGTCGCCGCGAACTGGGTCCGGTACAGGTCCGCGTACAGACCCCCGGCGGCGAGCAGCTCGGTGTGGGTGCCCGACTCGGCCACCCGCCCGTCGGCGAGCACCACTATCAGGTCCGCCGCGCGCACCGTGGACAGGCGGTGCGCTATGACCAGCGACGTCCGCCCTGCCAGCGCCTGGTCGAGCGCGACCTGCACGGCGGCCTCGGACTCCGAGTCGAGGTGCGCGGTGGCCTCGTCGAGCACCACGACGTCGGGCGCCTTGAGCAGGAGGCGCGCGATCGCGAGGCGCTGCCGCTCGCCGCCCGACAGCCGGTAGCCGCGGTCACCGACCACGGTCTCGAGGCCCTCGGGCAGCCTCTCGACGAGGTCCCAGATCCGGGCCTGGCGCAGCACCCGCTCCAGGTCGGCGTCGGTCGCCTCCGGCCGGACGAACCGCAGGTTCTCCGCCATCGTGTCGTGGAACAGGTGGGCGTCCTGAGCGACGACGCCGACCGTGGCCCGCAGCGACGCGAACGTGACGGAGCGCAGGTCGGTCCCCGCGATGCGCACCTCGCCCGACGTCGGGTCGTACATGCGGCTGACGAGCTGCGAGACAGTCGTCTTGCCCGCCCCGGACGGGCCGACGAGCGCCACCATGGAGCCCGCCGGGACCTCGAACGAGACCCCGACCAGCGTGTCCGCCGTCGGATCCTTCGCAGTCTGCCCCGCCACCGACTCCAGGGAGGCGAGCGACACCTCCTCGGCCCGGGGGTACCGGAACGTGACGTCCGCCAGCGAGATCGAGGCGCCCCGGGCGGCGACGGCGGCGCGCAGGTCGACGGCGTCCGGCCGCTCGGCCACCGACGGCACCAGGTCCAGCACCTCGAGCACCCGCTCGAACGACACGAGCGCCGTCATCACGTCGACCTGGACGTTCGCCATCGCCGTCAGCGGCCCGTACAGACGCGTCAGGTAGGTGGCGAGCGCGACGACCGTGCCGACCGTCAGCTCGCCGGCGATCGCCTGCAGCCCGCCCAGCCCGTACACGCCCGCGACGGCCAGGGACGCGATGGTCGACAGCCCCACACGGAACCAGGTGCCCAGCAGCGCCGTCCGGACGCCCAGGTCGCGGCGCTCGCGGGCCGGCTCGGCGAACCGCTCGGACTCGGTGGCCGGATCGCCGAAGACCTTGACGAGGTGGGCGCCGGACACGTTGAACCGCTCGTTCATGACCTGGCCCAGGTCGGCGTCGACCTCCATGCCCCGCCGGGTGAGCGTGGCGAGCCGGCGGCCGAACCAGCGCGCCGGGAACACGAACAGCGGCACCAGGACGAGGGCGCCGAGGGTGAGCTCCCAGGACATGGTGAACATCGCCGCGAGCGTGAAGGCGATGGTCAGGGTGTTGGAGACCACCGTCTGCAGGGTCGACGTGAAGGCGCGCTGCGCGCCGAGCACGTCGCCGTTGAGGCGCTGCACGAGCGCACCCGTACGGGCCCGGGAGAAGAAGGCAAGGGGCATGCGCTGGACGTGGTCGAACACGGCTGTGCGCAGGTCGAGGATGAGTCCCTCGCCGACCTGGGACGACACGAGCCGGTCCGCGACGGACAGCCCGGCGGCCAGGATCGCGAGCATCGCCGCCGCGCCCGCGAGCAGGACGACCAGGCGGGTGTCGCCGCCCGTGATGCCGTGGTCGATGATCCGCTGGAAGAGCAGCGGCGTGGCGGCGCCCGCCGCAGCCTCCAGGGCCAGGATCAGCACGAACAGGATCAGCCTGCCCCGGTAGGGGCGGGCGAAACCCACGATGCGCCGCATCGTGCCCCGGCCGAGACGCTCGTGGGTGACCGAGCCGTCCTGCGTGAACGACCGCATCGTGCGGCCCCCGCCCATAGTTCCGCCGCCACCGTGCATGCTCACGACTGCATCGTCGCACGCGGCCCGGTCCGGTCCGGTATCTCGGCCCGGTATCCCGGTCCGGCAGCACGGGCGGTTCCGCCTCCCGAGCACAGGTGACCCGAACGTAGCGGGTTAACCGAGGGTGACCTGGACCACACGGGTGTTACGTGTTCTCCGCCGCCCGTGATAGAAACCCACGATCGGGCGTCTACGCAGGTCGCCCCATACTTCGATGGATGATTCGATGAATATCGACCGGTGGAGGGGCATGTCTGACCTGGAGCCGCAGCGGAGCGGAGGTCGCGTGGCGCTGGTGGATCTGACCGGCGCGGAGGACATGACCGCAGAACTGCGGAAGCTGCAGGACCGGTGGGGTCCGGTGGCCCCCGTCGACCTGGAGCCGGGAGTGCCCGGCTGGCTCGTGCTGGGGCACGCCGAGGTCATGGAGGTGATGCGCACGGAGAGCGTCTTCGCGCGCGACCCACGGCACTGGAACGAGCGGCTGCCGCTGGACTCGACCCTGCACGCGATCCTCTCCCCGGCCGGACGGCGCGCGCTGTACTACGCGGACGGCGCGGACCACCGGCGGCTGCGGCTCCCGGTGGACGAGGCGTTCGCGAGCATCGACGAGGCGCAGACCGCCGCGATGGTGCGCGTGGTGTGCAGCCGGCTGATCGACTCCTTCGCCGCCCAGGGCCACGCCGACCTGATCGGCGGGTACGCCGCGGCGGTCTCGTTCCTGTCGGTGTCGGGCATGTTCGGGTTCGACGAGCGGCAGGGCATCGCCCTGCTGCGGTGCGCGCACGGCATCTTCGGCCACGGGGGCGACTCCGTCACGGCGCTGGCCACCATGGACCAGATAGTGCTCGACCACGTCCTCGCGACGCGGGAGAACCCGGGGAACAACCTGACCGCCCGCTTCGTCGAGCACCCGAGCTTCGAGGACGACACCGAGATCGTGCACTCGATGGTCGTGGCGATCTGCGCGGCCAACGAGATGCTCGTGACGTGGATCGCGGCCACACTGCGCCGGATGCTCACCGACCCCCGGTACACCGGCCGGGTCACGGGCGTGCGCCGCGGCCTGGACGACGCGCTGGACGAGACGCTCTGGAGCGAGCCGCCGGTCGCCAACCTGCCGGCCCGGTACGCCGTGACCGACTGCACGCTCGGCAGGGTGCGGATCCAGGCCGGCGACGCGATAGTCATGGGCCTGGCCGCGGCGAACAACGACCCTCGGGTGCGCACCACCGACGACCTGTTCGAGGCGAACAACCGGTCGCACCTGTCGTTCGGCGTCGGGCCGCACGCGTGCCCGGCCAGGCGTCCGGGCCGGCTCGTGGTGAAGATCGCCGTGGAGAGCCTCATGGAGCGCCTCGACCTGCGCCTCACCGACCCGGAGGTGACGTGGGCCCCGTCGCCGTGGTCGCGGTACCCGGCCGTGCTGCCCGTGGCCTTCACGCCCGAGCGGCAGACCGCCCGTACGCCGGCCCGGGTCTGACCCGGGCCGGGCTCCGCCCCGCCTACGGCCGGCTCCGCGGCGCCTACGGCCGGGGCGTGAGGGACCACCCTGTGAGGGTCCCGGTGTCGCCGGCGGCGGTGTCCTGGACGCGGAGGTTCCAGGTGCCGTCGACGGCTTCGCCGGACAGGTCGACGACGAAGGTCTGGTGCACGTCGTCGGCGCCGCCGCCGGCCTTGTCGAGGAGTGTGTACGCCGTGCCGTCGGGGGCGATCAGCCGCACGACGAGGTCGCCACGGTACGGGTGGGTGATGTCGACGCGGACCTGTGCCGACGTCGTGCCGTTGCCGGGGCAGCTCGACAGGGTGATCGGGCTGTTGATCGTGGCCTTGTCGGGGATCGGGACGTCGGTGGTGTTCTCGCCGGCGCAGACGGGTGGCGGGCTGGCCGGCGGGTCGAGGTGGAGGGCCCAGGAGTCGATGTACCCGCTGTCGCCGGCCTGGGTGTCCCGGACGCGCAGCCGCCACGGGCCGTCGGCGGTCTCGGCGGACAGGTCGACCCGGTAGCTCGTGCTGATGCCGTCCGCGGCGCCGCCGGTGCCGCGGTGCAGGGGGTGGGCCGTGCCGTCGGGGGCGACCAGGTCGACATAGAGGTCACCGATGTAGCTGTGCACTATCGCGACGTCGACCACGGCGGTGGCGCTGGGTGTGATGGCGCAGCCGGCGACGGAGACGACCGACTCGACGACCCCGTTGTCCTTGATCGGTACGTTGCTGCCGTTGGTCTGGGTGCAGCCGGGTGGGCCGGCGACGGTCAGGTGATAGGTGGCGGCGCGCCACGTCGTCCCGCGCGCGCGGACCTGGACCGCGTAGGTCCCCGGCGGGGTCGACGACGTGGCGGTCACGGTGAGCGCCGACGTCTCGCCCGACGTGACGGTGGCCGGCTCGAACGACGCCGTCACACCGGACGGGAGGCCGCTCGCCGTCAGCGCCACCTGCTGCGGGTCGCCGAGCGTGGTGCGGGTCGAGACGGTCGTCGTGACGGACGATCCTGCCTGGACGATCCCCTCGGCGGGGTCGAGCGCGACCGCGAAGTCCCGGGTGGGCGGTGGCACGTTCCCGGTGTACAGCAGGCGGTTCGGGGAACCGGCGCCGGCTCCCGTGACGACGTCGGGCGTGGTCGCGGCCAGCAGGGCGGCCGAGACCTGCGCAGGGGTGAGTGCGGGGTCGGCCGCGAGCTGGAGGGCGGCCGCGCCTGCCACGTGCGGCGTCGCCATCGACGTGCCGTTGATCGTGCTGGTGGCGGTGTCGCTGGTGTGCCAGGCCGACGTGATCGACGAGCCGGGCGCGAACAAGTCGAGGCAGGGGCCGATGTTCGAGTAGGACGGCTTGGCGTCGGCGCTGGTGGTGGCACCGACGGTCAGCGCGGCGGGCGCCGAGGCGGGTGAGCGGGTGCAGGCGTCGCTGCTGTTCTCGTTGCCCGCCGCCACCGCGTAGGTGATGCCGTCGCCGATCGACGCGGCGACGGCGTCGTTCACGGCCTGCGAGAAGCCGCCGCCGAGCGACACGTTGGCGACCGCCGGCTCGCCCGGCTGATGGTGGGCCGTGACCCAGTCGATGCCCGCGATCACGTCGGCGGTGGTGCCGTCGCCCGCGCAGTCCAGCACCCGCACCCCGACCAGCGAGACGTCCTTGGCGATGCCGTGGCTCTCGCCGCCGAGGGTGCCGGCCACGTGGGTGCCATGGCCGTTGCAGTCGGCCGCATCGGCGTCGCCGTCCACGATGTCGGTGCCCGAGACCGCGCGGTCCTCGAAGTCCTGGTGGCTGACCCGGATGCCGGTGTCGATCACGTAGGCCGTCACCCCGGCTCCGGTGTTCGGGTAGGTGTAGGACGTGTCGAGGGGCAGGGCGCGCTGGTCGGCCCGGTCCAGGCCCCAGCTCGGGGTCGGCGCCTGGACGTCGGCGACGCTCATGCGCTGGTTGGCCTCGACGTAGGCGACCGACGGGTCCCGGCTGAGCCGGCGGGCGTCGGCGGCGGACATGGCGACGCTGAAGCCCGGGACGGTGTGCTCGAACGTGCTCCGGAGCGCGCCGGAGAACTCCTTCGTCAGGGCCCGGGCCTCGACGTCCGCCCGGGACGCCGCGGCGTCGTCCAGCACGACGACGTACTCGCCCGGGATCGCCCGCCGGCTCTGCTCACCGAGGATCTCCCCGGCCGGTGCGGACGGCGCGCTCGTGACCGCCGCCGCGGGTAGCGCGACGGAACCCAGCGCGACGGAACCCAGGACGACGGCGACCGCCGTGGCCACGCCGAGGGCCGCCCTGCCGGGCGACGTGCGGCGCGCGGGACCCGCCTGCCGGATGTTCGACTGATTCACCGTTGCCTCCAGATGTTGCCTCCGGATGCTGTCCCCGGAGGTCGCCGCCCGGAGGTTGCCTCCCGGATCGCGGATCACCGTACGGCGCGGGCCTCCCGGCGGGGCAGAGGTCGTGCCACGCCGCAGTGGGTGATTCGGTCATGTCCGAAATGAGAGCGATCTGTTAGCCCGCCCCAAGATCCTCGCCTGTGGTGTCCGGCTGAGGTACCGGACGGCGACGAAGGGTTGAGCAATGCGTTCAGGCGAGGATTCCGCGCCAGGCACGAAGGCTGCCGGCGGGCTGATGCCGAGGTCAGGCCGGACACGGTCGCGCCGTGCGCTCGCGGCCGTCGTGTCGTTGGCGATCGCCGTGCCGCTCGGCGCCGGCGCGATCGCTATTCCCGCCCAGGCGGAGGGTCTCGTGTCCGGTACGGCCGCCCGCAGCGCGGCGCCCGACAGTGCCGGGGCACCCGGCGCGCCGTCGGCGGCCGCCCTGGCCGGGCCGACCCGGCAGGAGCGTGCGGAGCAGAAGGCGGCAGCCACCGCGCGGGCGACCGGCAAGCGCGTCGAGGTACCCGAGCTGCGGACCGAGACACAGTCGGTCTACGCGGAGCCGGACGGCCAGATGGTCGCGGAGCTCAACTCGTCCCCGATCCGTGCCAAGGCCGAGAACGGGACCTGGAAGAAGATCGACACGGACCTGAGCGCCGGGAAGGACGGCCTGCTGCGCCCGGGTGCGACACCGGTCGACCTCGCGTTCTCGCCGGGCGGCCCGGACACCGACCTCGCCCGCATGGAGCAGGGCGGAGCGGCGCTGAGTCTCGAGCCGTCCGAGAACCTTCCGGCTCCGTCGCTCGACGGCGCGACCGCCACCTACGAGGACGTCCGGCCCGGCGTCGACCTGCAGGTGGTCGCGTACTCCTACGGATTCTCGACGCGGCTGGAGGTGCGGGACCGCGCGGCCGCCGAAGCGCTGATCGCCGACCCGCTCCGCCTCGGCGTCTCGGGCGGCGCCGGCGACCGGGTCAGGCAGCGCGAGGGCGGGTTCGAGATCCAGGCCGCCAAGGGCGACGGGTCGATCTCGGTGCCGCCACCAGCGGCGGCCGACGCCGACGGGCAGCCCGTCGCGGTAGCCCCCGACACAGAGGACTCGGCGGAACTGGCGCTCGCGGACGACGCCGTCGACGGCGACACCGAGTTCCCCATCACGATCATGCGGGACCACACGGCGGACAAGTTCGGCTGGGCGACGGTGCTCTCCGGCCTGCCCGACTTCAAGGGCTGGAACACGAGCGGCGAGCCGCCGCTGGCGCAGGTCGGCCGGTGCTGGTCCGGCTGGGGCGCGTGCGGCCTGCGGAACATCGGCGTCGCGTGGACGTACTGGCGGTTCGACACGAGCTTCCTCGAGGGCAAGGAGGTGGTCGACGCCGACCTGAACGCGGTCGTCGAGCACAGCCCGGACTGCAACGCGACCGAGCGGTATCACCTCGTGCACAAGGCGACCGCGCACCCGGACGGGGGCACGACGTGGAACAACAAGCCCGGCTGGGAGGGCCCGACCCTCCACATGCTGGCGCCCAAGGTCAACTCCAAGTGGGGGTGCCCAGGGGCCAAGACGGCAGCGGTCGACGTCACGTCGAAGGTCAACCGCGGCGGGCACACGTCGTTCCTGGTGTCGCCCGCGAACGACGAGGACCTGGAGAACTCGCCGTGGTGGCGCAAGTACAACAACAACGCGAAGCTGATCGCCCGCTTCAACACGAAGCCGCTCGCGCCGGCCGGTGTGATGACCGACCCGCCGCTGGGGGCGCCCTGCACGTGGTGCGCCGGCGTGCCGTACATCAGCGACTCGAGCGTGAGCATCAAGGCGACCCTGCACGACCCCGACGGTGACGGGCTGCACGGTGTCTGGCGGTACACGAGCAACGGGCAGACGACCGACTACGTCAGCCCGAACGCCGCCGCGTCCGGGACGGTGCACTCCCGCCCCATCACGACCGCCGAGAATGCCGTCAACACCGTGACGTGGCAGGTGAACGCGCGCGACTGGAACAACGACGGGCCGGTCGCGACGGGGCCGCGGTTCGTGGTCGACCGCAAAGCTCCCACCGCGCCGGTCGTCGACGGCTACCTGTACACCGACGAGAACCGGTGGCACGGCGGCGAGGGTGTCGAGGGCCGGTTCGACTTCAGGACGTGCACCCCCGCGCTCGAGACCGCCGGACGCTGCACGACCCCGGCCGGCGACGACGACGTCGACCACTACGTGTGGGGCTGGACCGGTTCACCGGCGAACACGATCGCCGCCAGCGCGCTCGGCGGGAACGCCACGGTCTGGACGACACCGCCCGGCGACGGCGCGCGCTCGTTCTTCGTGCAGGCGGTCGACCGCGCGGGGAACAAGAGCCAGATGGTGACCCAGCATCTGCGGGTCCGCCCGGGCAACGGCGCCTATGCGGACTGGTCGCTGGACGGCACGGGCAAGGACCGCGCGTACCTGGGCGACCGCGACATGGTGCTCCACGACGGTGCGTCGTACGACGACGGTGCGATCAACCAGGGCGTTGCGCTCGACGGGAACAGGGCGCACGCGAGCGCGCCCAACGCCGTGCGCACGGACGCCAGCTTCTCGGTGTCCGCGTGGGTGCGGCTGGACAACACGACCGGGGCGCGCGCCGCGGTCAGCCAGGACGGCACCAACTTCTCGGGCTTCGTGCTGTGGCAGCGGCCCGACGAGGACGGCGACGGCGTGGAGGAGGGCGGCCGCTGGGTGTTCGGCATGGCGTGCTCGGACGCGGAGTACAAGGGCACGTCCATGGCCGCGTCGGCGGAGCCGTCCGAGGGCGGTGTGCCGACGCACCTGACGGGCACGTACGACGCCCGGACCCGCAAGCTGACGCTCTACGTCGACGGCGAGAAGGCCGGCGAGGTGACCCGCGGGTCGGCGTGCCAGGACTGGGACGCGAACGGCGACGTCCAGATCGGCCGGACCATGTGGAACGGCGCGGCGGCCGTGGACCACTGGAAGGGCATGGTCGACGAGGTCAAGCTCTACGAGCGTGTGCTGACCGCCGCCGAGGCGAAGGCGGCGGTCGCCAGCTCGAACGTGCAGGCCGCCCAGTGGAAGTTCGAGGACAAGCCCGGCAGCAGCACGACGCTGAACAGCGTGCCGGGTGGCCAGGCGGGTGTGCTGCACCAGGACGCGTACTTCTGCGGCGACTGCGACGCGGACGGCGACGAGGACCCGAGCGTGAGCGAGGGCGCCGTCGGCCAGGCGGTGCACGTCGGCGGGGCCGACGGCGAGGTGGTCTCGTCCGACGGACCGGTCGTGACCACCAACCGCAGCTACTCCGTGGGCGGCCACGTCCGGCTGGACCCGGCGGCGGTCGAGAACCTGGCGGTCGGTGGCCGGCTGGTCGCGCTGTCGCAGGACGGCGTCGACCGCAGCGGGTTCACCGTGTCGTACGTGAAGACCAGCGCGACGGCGGGGCAGTGGGAGTACGCGACCTACGGCTCTGACGCGCGGGGCGTCGCCGCCGACGCGGTGGCCCGGTCGGCCGCGGCCGACCCCACGGCGTGGACGCACCTGTTCGCCGTCCACGACGGCGCGAACCGGGCGATCAGGCTCTACGTGAACGGAAGCCCGGGGAGCCCGGTGGCCCGGCCGCAGACGGCGTTCACGGCGAGCGGCCCGTTCGTGATCGGCAGAGGGCTGGACGGGACGCCGTCGTCGCGCTGGAACGGCGCCGTCGACGAGGTCCGGGCGTTCACGAGGGCCCTCGGCCCGGACGAGGTCCAGGCGATCGTGGTGCGCGACGACGTCGCCGCCGGGCGCTGGCTGCTGGACGGGAACGCGACGAGCGCGACCGGGCAGGCGCTGAACGGGACCGTGCACTGCGACGGTGCGACGTCCGAGGCAGCCTGCCGGTGGGGGCCCGGGCAGACCGACCTGCCCTCCGACGGGGACGACAAGGCGCTGACGGGCGACGGCAACGACTGGATCTCCGCACCGCACACGGTGGACACCACCAAGAGCTTCGCGGTGACGGCGTGGGCCCGGATCGACGACCTGAACGGCACCTCGACCGTGGTGTCCCAGGACGGCCGGAGCATGAGCGCGTTCCAGCTCGGCACGCTGGCTGGCGGACGGTGGGGCTTCCAGCGGCCGTCCGCCGACGGGGCCGGCACGGACTACGTGGTCGAAGGGCCGCTCGCGCAGGACGACGTGTGGACGCACCTCGCCGGCGTCTACGACGCGACGGCCAGGACCATCACCCTCTACGTCAACGGGGAGCCCGCCGGCACCACCGCGGCCCCGGTCGTGTGGGACCACCCCACCGGGGAGCTGCAGATCGGCGCGGCCCTGCGGCTCGGCGTCCGGAACAACCGGGTGCTGGGTTCGGTCGACGACGTCACCGCGTACGGCAGGGTCCTCTTCCCGGACGAGGTCCGGGAGCTGGCCGGCCGGGACCTGACGCTGCGGCACAACTGGCGCCTCGACGAGGGCCAGGGCGCCAGCGCCGCGGACGCCGTGGGCGGCAGCGCGGCAGCGGCTCCCGCCGGTGCGCAGGTCGCCTGGACCGACGGCGTGGTCGGGAACGCGCTCGAGCTGGACGGTACGGACGACTACCTCACGGCCAAGGACCTGGACGTCCGCACGGACGGGTCGTTCACGGTCTCCGCCGTCGTGCAGCTCGACCGTGACAAGGCCTGCACCTGGGACGACTGGGAGGGCGGTGGGACCGAACCCGGTCCCGGTGAGTGCGTCCACACGGCGCTGAGCCTGGACGGCGCGGCGGACGGCGACAGCCGCTTCCGGCTCGGCTACCAGGCCGGGGCGGACGCCGCGCACGAGAACGGGGACTGGGTCTTCGAGATGTCCAACGAGGACAGGACGAAGGTCGCCTCGGTGGGGCTGTTCCGGTGCGACCCGTTCAACACCGACCCGAACGCCCCGTGCGACTTCGACCGGCCGGTGCACCTGACGGGCATCTTCCACGCCCCGACGGGCAAGATCTGGCTCTTCGTCGACGCGGTGCGCGTGAGCGAGGGTGACGGTGTCGAGGCCTGGCCGTCGCCAGGGGACCTCCAGATCGGGCGCGGCCGCGACGACTCCGGCGCCCCGGCGGAGTACTTCCCCGGCGTGATCGACGACGTGCGGGCCTACACCGGCGCGTTCAACGACACCCGGGTCAAGGAGCTGCACACGTACTACGCCTCGGGCGGGCTCCTGGACCCCGTCCCGCCGAAGCCCCCGACGCCGACCCATCACTGGAAGCTCGACGAGGCGGACGGCACGGCCGTGGCGGTCGACGCCGTCGGCGGGGCGGACGCGACCATGCGGGGTGCGCTCGCGACGGACATCGTCCCCGGACGGGAGGGCCGGGCACGGACCTTCGACGGCGTGGACGGCTACGCCGTCGCGCCGGAGCCCCCGCCCGGTGCCGGCGAGGCGTTCACGGCGTCGGCCTGGGTCTTCCCGCAGTCCGCGAGCACCAGCGAGGCCTGGGAGGGCATCGTCAGCGGCGGGTACAACTATCTGATCACGCGGGCCGGCAACCGGTGGGCCGCCGTCATGGCGGCGCGAGGTCCCGATGGCGTGGCCGTCGTCAAGGAGGTCTACTCCGACGAGACCGTACGGGTCGGTCACTGGACGCACCTCGCGCTGGCCTACGTCCCGAACCTCGGCCAGATGCGCCTGTACGTGAACGGCCGCATGTCCGAGCTCCTGCCCGGTGTCGACTCCGTCCCGCCGTCCGGCACCCTCCGGATCGGCGCCCACCAGCGCGACGCCGCCAGCGAGTTCACTGTTCCCTTCAAGGGCCACATCGACGACGTCCGCACCTTCGACAAGACCTTGTCCGACGCCGAGATGGCCGCCGTCTACAACGACGTCTGGGACCCGCCGCACGGCATCTGGACGTTCGACGACGACACGGTCGCCGACAGCTCGTGGCGCAAGAACACGACCACGGCGCACGGCACCGTCGCCTTCGTGGACGGCCGGTTCGGCCGGGCGCTCTCCCTGGACGCCCGCAACCCCGGGTTCGCGCAGGCCGCGTGGGCGGGCGTGCCGACCTACGGGAGCATCACGGTCGGCGCGCGGGTGCGGGTCGCCGACAGCGCGGGCGTGCAGACGGTCGCCTCGCAGGACGGGGCCAGGATGAGCGACTTCTCGCTGCAGTACGACGGCAACATCGGGCGCTGGTCGTTCGGCGGCTGGGCCCTGGACGCCGACACCGGCACCTTCGCGAGGGCCTACTCGGGGCCGCCTGCGGCTATCGGGAAGTGGACGCACCTCGTCGGGGTGTACGACCACCCGGCCAAGCAGCTGCGGCTGTACGTGGACGGTGCGCTGGTCGGTCTGCAGGACGGCGTGACCCTGTCCGCGGCGCAGCGGCGCATGGCCATCGGCCGTGGGCAGCTCCGAGCGGCGAACGCCGACTACTTCACGGGAGCCATCGACCAGGTCGACACCTGGATGGGTGCCCTGTCCGCGCAGAAGATCGCAGAGCTCGCGGCGCAGGCCGGGCCAACCCCGCAGCCGGCCGCACAGACCGAAGGAGACGAGTCATGACCTGGCACGCGCACCCCGAACAGCGCACCTTCCGCCGCCGGTGGACGGCGACCGTACCGCTGATCGCCCTTGTCGCCTCGCTGCTGGTGGTGGCCCAGGCGCCGCCGGACGCGTCCGCCGCCACGCCGGGCGGTCTCGCGGGCATGCCGTCGGTGCCGGTCGTGCCGGCCGGCGGGATGGACGCGCCGCCGAGCGACGACTCGTCCGCGGATGCCCTCGGCCCGGGCCAGCGGCCCGGCAGCGAGGTGTCGGACGGCGGCGGGCGGCCGACGGCTACGCCGCTGTCGCCGTCCGCGACCTGGGACGTGTCCAAGCAGACGGGCGACTTCACGTGGTCGTACCCGCTGCGGGTCCCACCGGCCCCTGGTGGCCTCCAGCCGAGCCTCGCGCTGAGCTACGCGTCGTCGGCCGTGGACGGCCGCACGAGCGCGACGAACAACCAGGCGTCCTGGGTGGGCGACGGCTGGGGGCTGGGGGAGAGCTTCGTCGAGCGGACGTACGGCGGGTGCATGGAGGACAAGGAGGGCAGTCGCGCGCCCAAGAAGGGCTTCGACAACGTCGGGGACCTGTGCTGGCGCGGCGACAACGCCACCTCGGTGTTCGACGGCGGTGGTGGTCTGATGATCCGTGCCGGCGGTGACAGCTGGAAGCTCAAGAACGACAGGTACACCCGGGTGCAGCAGATCGGGTCACCGGACGGCGGCCAGCAGGACGGCGAGGGCTGGAAGATCACCACGACCGACGGCACGCAGTACTTCTTCGGGTCGCGGCCGGCGTCGAACTCGGTGTGGAAGGTGCGCGTGTACGGCGACGACAGCGGTGAGCCGTGCTACAGCGCGGCGTCGTTCAAGGAGTCGCGGTGCGACCAGGCGTGGCGGTGGAACCTGGACAAGGTGGTGGACCGCAACGGCAACACGATGTTCTACGACTACACCAAGGAGACCAACCGGTACGGCGACTTCAACGACGGCGACAAGTCCATCACCTACGACCGCGGCGGCTGGCTGAACCAGATCCGGTACGGGCTGCACGAGACGGCGTCGAGCACGCCCGCCGCTACGGTGGAGTTCGGCACGGCGATCAGGTGCATCCCGGGCCTCGCGGCGGCGGAGTGCGCCACCAGCAAGCACCACAACTGGCCGGACACCCCGCTCGCCCGGATGTGCGAGGCCGCGACCTGCGCGGAGAACTGGTCGCCGACGTTCTGGACCGGGCAGCGTCTGGACACGGTGACCACGCAGGTGCGCAAGGGTGGCGCGCTGGTGCCGGTCGACCGGTGGAAGCTCGAGCAGTCCTATCCCAGCCCGGGCGACGGGAGCTCGGGGGCAGCGCTCTGGCTGAAGTCGATCGAGCACACGGGTCTGATCGGCGGCGGTACAGGCACGACGCTGCCGAAGGTGACGTTCGAGGGCGCCCAGATGGCCAACCGGGTGGTGACGGACAACCAGACGCCGCTCAACCGGTACCGGATCACGAGCGTCGTGTCCGAGGCGGGCGGGGTGATCAGTGTGACCTACGCGCCCGCGAACTGCCTCGACGGTGCCGGCCGGGTCCCCGCTGACGCGCACACCAACACCCGCCGGTGCTACCCGGCGACCTGGGCCGACGAGACGCACGCGGAGCAGACCGCGTGGTTCAACAAGTACGTGGTCTCCGGCCTGGTGATCAGCGACCTGATCAGCTCGAGCATCGAGCAGCAGATCCAGTACCGGTACGACGGCGCCGCGTGGCACTACGACACGAGCGAGTTCACGCCGCCGGACAAGAAGAACTGGAACGAGTTCCGGGGCTTCTCCCACGTCACCAAGATCGCGGGCGACCCGGAGGACGAGGCGGGGCCGCAGACGCGGACCGACACGTACTACTACCGGGGCATGGACCAGGACCGGCTGAACCCGCAGGGCGGGCGGCGCCCGGTGGTGATCAAGGACTCCGAGGACGGCGAGCACACGGACCACGACTGGCTGCACGGGTTCGAGCGCGAGTCGATCACGCGCAACGGCATCGCGGACGACTCGCCGGTGGTCATCAAGACGCTCAAGGACCCGGTATGGCGTGGTCCCACCGCCACGCGCGGTGATCTCAAGGCCTACTTCACCGCGGTCGGCACCGAACGGACGTTCACGCCGAAGGACTCCGGCGGACGGGTCGAGACCCGCAAGGTCACGACCTACGACGCGTACGGGCAGCCGGCCACGATCGACGACAGGGGAGACGTCTCGACCACGGACGACGACCTGTGCACCACCAACACGTACGCCGCCAACGAGAGCGCCTGGCTCGTGTCGTTCCTGGTACGCGTCCGGACCGTAGCGGTGAACTGCGACGCGACGCCGTCGTACCCGGAGCACGCGGTCGCGGAACAGCGGACCCGGTACGACGGGCAGGGTGCGGGAGCGGCGCCGACGAAGGGGAATCCCACCCTGGTGGAGAAGGCGGTCCGCTACGAGGCGGGCGAACCGGTCTGGGAGACCCGGTCGACGTCCGCCTACGACGTGCACGGGCGGGTGGCCCGGACGGCGGACGCCCTGGAGCGGGCGACGACCACCGCCTACACCCCAGCGACCGGCGGGCCGACGACAGCGACGGTGGTGACGGACCCGAAGGGCTTCGCCACGCGGACCGACCTGGAGGTCAGCAACGGCCAGGCGGTCAAGGTCACCGACCCGAACGGCCTGATCACCGAGAACGTCTACGACCCGCTCGGGCGGCTGATCAAGGTGTGGGGCACTGACCGCCTCCGGACGAAGTACCCCGACGCGCCGTCGACCACCTTCGAGTACGCGATCAGCCGGGACGCGCCGAACGTGGTGACCGCACGCCACCTCGGCCCGAACTCGAACGACGCGCAGGCCAGGTACGTCGAGGCGCGGACCATCTACGACGGCAGCTACCGCGTGCGGCAGGAGCAGGTCCCCGCCGCCGGCGGCGGACGCCTGCTGACGGACCACCGGTACGACACCCAGGGCCGCGAGTACATCGTCACCAACCCGTTCTTCAACGCCGACCCGGTCGACTCGCGCCTGTGGCGCGCCGCCGACTCGGAGGCGCTGGGGCAGAACGTCACCAAGTACGACGCGGCCAGCCGGCCGGTCGAGGTGGCGTTCCAGACCAACACGGTCACCGACTGGAAGACCCTGACCCGGTACGGCGGCGACCGGACGTACGTCACGCCGCCCGAGGGCGGCACACCCACCATGACCGTGACCGACGCGCGCGGCAAGGTCAAGGAGCTGCACCAGTTCGAGGGCAGCACCCCCACCGGCGAGGCGGACGTCACCCGGTACGAGTACACCCCCGCAGGGAAGCTCGAGAAGGTCGTCGATCCGGCCGGTAGCGAGTGGGACTACAAGTACGACCTGTCCGGCCAGCGGGTCCGCAGCGACGACCCGTCCGCGGGTGTGACGGAGTCGGTGTTCGACGCGGCCGGCCAGCTCGTGCGGACCACCGACTCCCGCGGCCAGGTGCTCAGCCACGAGTACGACGCGCTGGGCCGCAAGACCTCCGTGCGGGACGGCGGCTCCGACGGGACCGTGCTGGCGCGGTGGACGTACGACGCCACGCGCCTGGTGCGGCCCGACGGCACGGTGACGGTCGCCAAGGGGCAGCCGACGTCGGCGATCCAGCTCGACGCCGACGGCAATGCGGTCACCTCGAAGACGAACTCCTACACCGCGACCTACCAGACCAAGCAGGCGCTGCTGACCATCCCGCAGTCCGAGGGGATCCTCGGCGCGGGCAACGGCGGTCCGCGGACGTACGCGACCGAGTACACGTACAACCCGGACGGCAGCCTCAAGAGCGAGATCCTGCCGGCCATCGGGGACCTGGAGCAGGAGCAGATCTTCCACACCTACGACGACGCCGGCCGCCCGGCGACGACCTACGGTGGAGCCGACGGCGCGGGGGAGACCACCTACTACGCGTCGTGCTCCACGTACACACGGCTCGGCGAGATGCAGCGGGTCCAGCTCGGCGGCGTGCCCGACCGGGACGACCAGCAGAACGACTGCGCCACCGAGTACGACGAGACCAAGCACCGTGCCTGGATCACCACCTACTACGAGGACTACACCCGCCGCGTGGAACGCACGGTGGTGGACGGCGAGGTGCCTCGCCCCGAGCAGGCCGACCTCGCCTACGACTACGACGACGCCGGCAACGTGCTCTCGATCACCGACACCCCGGGGGAGCAGGCGACCGACCGGCAGTGCTTCGAGTACGACCACCTGCGCCGGCTCACGGAGGCCTGGACCCCCGGCGGGTCGTGTGCCGACGAGCGCAGCGCTGACGCGCTCTCCGGGCCCGCGGCGTACTGGCAGTCGTTCACCTACGACGAGGCGGGCAACCGGCTCACGAAGGTCGACCACACCGTCAAGGGGGACGTCACCGAGAAGTACGAGTACCCGGAGCCGGGGGCCGAGCAGGCGAACGTGGTCGGGTCGGCGAAGACGCTGTCGGCCGACGGGACGCAGATCTCGCTGGACGAGTACGCCTACGACGACGCCGGCAACACGATCCAGCGCGGCGACCAGCGCCTCGTGTGGGACCAGCTCGGCCGGGTCAGCTCGGTCACCGAGGGCGACGAGGTCACCTCGTTCGTCTACGGGGCCGACGGCGACCGGGTGATCCGACACGCCCCCGACGCCTCCACCCTGTACCTGCCTGGTCAGGAGCTGCGGGCGGACGAGGCGACGGGCGAGCTCACCGCGACGCGCTACTACACGCACGCCGGACAGCCCGTCGCCGTGCGTTCCGACAGCAGCCTGACCTGGACCGCGAGCGACCACCACGGGACGGCGCAGGTCGCGATCGACGCCGTGACCATGGCGACGTCGGTCCGCCGGATGGACCCGTTCGGCGTGGCGCGGGGTGAACAGCCGACCGAGTGGCCGGGTGAGAAGGGCTTCGTGGGCGGGACGATCGACGCGGCCGCCGGGCTCGTGCATCTCGGGGCCCGGGAGTACGACCCGGAGCTGGGCAGGTTCATCTCGGTGGACCCGCTCATCGACCACCACGACATGCAGCAGATGAACGGCTACGCGTACTCCAACAACAACCCGACGTCGGCGTCCGACGCGGACGGCCTGTTCCTCGGCTGGCTGCTGCAGGCGATCCAGACGGTCGTGAAGCTGATCCAGTCGGTCTTCAAGAAGCCGAGCGGACCGCAGCCCACGATCAAGCGCTACAAGCGGAACGTGTACATCGGCGGGAAGGACTCGCCGTACGAGGCCGACGTGGTCGAGCGGGAGTTCCCAACGATCACGAGCTACGAGTACGAGGAGATCGGCGGGCTGATGTGCGGTGGTCCCGCGCAGGACAAGATCGCCGAGACCTGCGCCTACCGCTTCGGCCGGGCCGGCAGCCGTACCGTCGAGAAGTCCCTGAGCGTCGGCGGCTCGCTCAAGGGTCTCGACGTGGAGGCGTCGGTGAAGGAGGCGAACACGGTCTCGTGGAGCACCGACACGACCCACACGTACACCCCGAAGGACAACCAGCCGCACTCCGTGAAGTACTACGTGAAGTGGCGGGTGGAATCGACGCGGAGGCAGTTCACCGAGAGCTGGGAGAACCTGAACGGGGAACGGCAGAGCCGCACCTACGAGACGACGATCATCACCCGGACGCCCAGCAAGACGATCTGCCGGATGGTCGACGGGGACCGCACGCAGTGTGACAGCGTGTTCTAGCCCGTGGTCCGGTGCCAGGTCCGCCCCGAGCCCGCTCGGAGCGGACCTGGCCGAGGCGCGGGTGAACTTTGCCCGTACCCCTTCGAAAGTTTGCGAGATTAGGTGATTTCTCGCCTGCTCCCACGCGAGACTTCCTGAGTGTCTTCTGTGACAGACGTGGGAGCGGGCCGGATGCGCTTCGGAGTGCTGGGGGAGCTGGTCGTCGTCGCGGACAGCGGACCGATCATGATCGGTTCCCCCAAGTCCCGGACGGCGCTGGCGCTGCTCGTCCTCAGGCACGGGTCGGTGGTGCCGCCGGCCGAGCTCGCCGAAGCCCTCTGGGGCCGGACCGCACCATCGAACGCGCGCAAGTCCACGCACGTGGTGATCAACCGGCTGCGCACCGCGCTGGGGCCGCTGGGCGGGCTGGTCCGAACCAGCCCGCACGGCTACCTGCTCGACGCGCCCGGCGACAGCACGGACGTGGGCCGGTTCACGAGCCTGCTGGCCGCGGCGACGAGCAGCCGGGGCGAGGGCCGGGACGACGAGGAGCTCGCCGGGCTCACGCGTGCCCTCGACGAGTGGCGTGGCGAAGCGCTCTCCGACGTGCCGCGCGAGAGCCTGGAGGGTGCGCGTGCCCGCCTGACCGAGCAGCGGCTGGCCGCGGTCGAGCGGCAGCACGACCTGCTGAACGCGGCGGGTCGGCCCGCGGACGTCGCCGTGCTCCAGGACCTGGCCGAGCGCCATCCCCTGCGGGAGGGCATCTGGTTCCAGCTCGTCCGCGGCCTGAGCGAGTCCGGCCGCCGGTCGGAGGCGCTGACCGCGTTCGACCGGTTGCGCAGCAGCCTCGCCGAGGAGCTGGGGGTGGAGCCCGACGCACGGCTGCGCGAGCTCCACGTGCGAGCCCTCGCCGGCGAGGCCCCGGCGACTCGCGTGCCGGGCACGGTGCGTCTTGGTGTCATCACGCCACAGGCCCCGCCCCTCGTGCCCCGTCAGGTTCCCCACGTTGCCCCTCTGGTGGGGCGCGGCCGGGAGCAGGCGCTACTTGACGCCCAGGCCCCCGAGGGTGTGGCGGCGGTTGCCTCCGACACCGCGGTCGTCGTCGTCTCGGGCCAGCCGGGCGTCGGCAAGACCGCGCTCGCCGGCGCGTGGGCCCGTAGCGCGGCGGACCGGTTCCCCGACGGCCAGATCTGGCTCGACCTGCGGGGCAGCCGCCCGGGTGCGGTGCTGTCCGTCGACGGTGCGCTGCGGCACCTCCTGGCCTCGCTCGGCGAACCGGCGCCCAGGACGCCGGACACCCTCGAGGAGCGCGTCGCGCGCTACCAGACCCTGACCGACGGACGTCGGCTGCTCATCGTCCTGGACGACGCCGCGGACGCCGAGCAGGTGCGCGCGCTGCTGCCGGGCTCACCGGGCTCGCTCGTCCTGGTGACCAGCCGCTACCGCCTGGACGGCCTGGTGGCACGCGAGGCGGCGACAGGGCTGGAGCTCGACGTGCTGCCGGCGAGCGACGCGCGCGAGCTCCTGGCGCGCCGCCTCGGCACCGTCCGTCCGGCATCCGCAGCGACGCTGGACGAGATCGCCGCCCAGTGCGGGCGGCTGCCGTTGGCGCTGGTGATCGTCGCGGCCCGCGCGGCGCGGCAGCGCGAGGCCGACCTCGGCCCGGTGGTGGCGCAGCTCCGGTCGGCCCACCCCAGGCTGGACCAGTTCACCCTGGGCGAGGACGCGGCAGACCTGCGGTCGGTGTACGCCCGCTCGTACGAGTCCCTGTCCGCACCCGCTGCCCGGCTCTTCCGCCTGCTCGGCACGCACCCGACGCCGGACCTGTCGATCGAGGCTGCCGCGAGCCTCGCGGGACTGTCCGTCGAGCAGGCGCGCGTCCGGGTCTCGGAGCTGGAGTCGGCGTACCTCGTGACGGTCTCCGCCGGCGGCCGGATCGGGCTGCCCGACCTGTTGCACAGCTACGCGGGGGAGCTCGGTGCGCGGCTGGACAACCGGCAGGCGGTCCGGCGCCTCCTCGACCACTACGCCCGCGCGGTGCGCGAGGCGGTGGAGCGGCCGGGCGCACTCCGTGCGGCCGTGCCCGGAGGGGTCGACAGCCCGGGCGGCGTCCGCGGTGTCAGCGTTCCACCCATCTGCTCCGCGGCCGATGCCCAGCGATGGTTCGCCGCGGAGCACGCGAACCTGGTGGCCGTCGTGCGGCTGGCCGGAGACCTGGGACACGACGTCGACTGCCTCCGGATCGGGTTTCTCACCACGCAGCTCCAGGAGTGGAACGGGCGGTGGAGCGAGGCGACCCGCACCCAGACGGCGGTCCTGGCCGCCGCGCACCGGGGCGGTCTGCGTGACCTGGCCGCGCGCGCCGAGTTCCACCTGGGCAAGGCGGCGTACCGCCGAGGTGAGCACGCGCGAGCACGCGGCCACTTCCTGCGTGCGGACGAGCTGAACCGCGAGCTCGAGCACGTAGCGGGCGGCGCGGAGGTGCACCTCGGGCTCGGTGCCGTGGCCGAGTCCGGCGAGCGGTGGGACGAGGCCATCGAGCACGACCGCCGGGCGCTCGCTCACGCACAGGCCGTGGGCGACCGCCTCGGCGAGGCGCGCGCGATGAACGCCATCGGCTGGGACCTCGCACATCTCGGGGACCTGGACACGGCGGTGACCTGGTGTCAGAAGGCGCTCGCGCTGGCCGAGGAGATCGACGACGAGCGCGCCGCGGCGGCGAGCTGGGACAGCCTCGGATTCTGCAGGCAGCAGGCGGCGGACCTCAGGGGCGCGCTGCGCGCCTACGAGCGTGCGACGCGGATCCGGAGCCGGCTCGGCGACCGCAGCGGGGTCGCCGAGGGGCACCGCGCGATGGGCGACCTCCACGCGCGGCTCGGCGACGAGATCGGGGCCCGGCGCGCCTGGCGAGCCGGCCTGGAGATCCTCGACGGGTCGGCTCCGTTCGCGGCGGACGTAGAGCGAGAGCGACTGTCGCGCGGTTACGGCGTCACCGGCCTGTGAGCCCGGGCGACCCGGGTGTTCGGGGGTAGCCTTGACGCCCAGCAGGACTTCAACCATCCCGGGCACCTAGGACAACATGTTCCGCATCGGACTCACCGGAGGAATCGCGGCCGGAAAGTCGGTAGCGACGGCACGCCTGGCCGAGCTCGGCGCCGTCGTCATCGACCACGACCTGCTGGCGCGGGAGGCGGTCGCGCCAGGATCGGTGGGCCTCGCCGCGATCGTCGAGGCGTTCGGCGACGTCGTCCTGACGCCGGACGGCGCACTCGACCGGCCGGGGCTCGGCGCCCTGGTCTTCGCCGACGCGGCTGCCCGCAGCCGGCTGAACGACATAGTGCATCCGGAGGTGCGGCGGCTCTCGGCGGAGCGGGAGGCCATGTCGGCCGCCGCGGACCCGACCGCCGTCGTCGTGCACGACATCCCGTTGCTCGTGGAGACCGGGCAGGCCGAGCACTTCCACCTGCTGGTCGTCGTGCACACGCCCGCGGAGCAGCGGGTGCGCCGGCTCGTCGAGGGCCGCGGGCTGAGCGAGGAGGCCGCGCGCTCCCGGATCGCGGCGCAGGCCGGCGACGACGAGCGGCTCGCCGTCGCGGACTTCACCCTGGACGGTTCGGGCAGCGAGGACAATCTACGCGCACAGGTGGATACCCTGTGGCAGCGCGTGGCCGAGGAGGTCGCGCAGGAGGCGGAGGCAGACTCCGCGTGATCCGGCCGGCGTGATCCGCACGGCCCGGTGAGGAGCGTGCGTGATGAAGGTACTGGTCACAGGGTTCGAGCCGTTCGGCGGTGACGCCGTCAACTCGTCGGGCGACGCGGTGGCGGCCCTCGCGGCGCGCTGGACGGGCCCCGACGAGCTGGTCACGGCCATCCTGCCGGTCGAGTTCGACCAGGTCCGCTCGGCCGACGGTCTCCTGCTGCGGCTGCTCGACGAGCACGCGCCCGACGTCGTCCTGGCGGTCGGCCTGGCCGCAGGCGTCACCCAGGTGCGGGTCGAGCAGGTGGCGATCAACCTCATGGACGCCCGGATCCCCGACAACGGCGGTACCCAGCCCGTCGACGCCCCGGTCGCCGACGGCGGCCCCGACGCCCGGTTCACGACCCTCCCGGCCAAGGCCGCCGTCGCCGCCGTCCGCGCGGCGGGCATCCCCGCAGGCGTCACGTACAGCGCCGGCACGTACGTCTGCAACGCCGCGTTCTACGCGCTGCAGCACGCGCTGGCCGAGCGGCCGGGCGTGCTGTCCGGCTTCGTCCACGTGCCGCGCACCACCGAGGAGGTGGGTGGAGACGCCGCGGCGTCCGCGCTGTCGGACGGCGGCGAGCCGCACCTCCCGCTC
Source organism: Promicromonospora sp. NPDC060271 (assembly GCF_042726755.1). Taxonomy (NCBI): domain Bacteria; kingdom Bacillati; phylum Actinomycetota; class Actinomycetes; order Micrococcales; family Promicromonosporaceae; genus Promicromonospora; species Promicromonospora sp. NPDC060271. Next base: position 25,352 of record NZ_JBHXBG010000060.1, read on the forward strand.
GAGTCGCTCGCCAGCGCCCTGGAGATCGTGGTGCGCACGGCGCTCGCCACGGCCCGCGGTGAGGCGGTGGAGCCGGCCACGCCGGCGGGCGCGTTGCACTGACCCCGACGAGTCAGACGTACAGGTCACCCGAGTGACCTGTACGTCTGACACGTCGGGGGCGGGGGAGTGTCAGTGGTGGGTCGTACGGTAGTCACATGCGACCCGTGACCGATCTGCAGCGCACGGTGGCCCCGTTCGAGGTCATCTCCGAATATCAGCCGGCAGGCGACCAGCCGACGGCGATCGCCGAGCTGGCCGAACGTATCCAGGCCGGCGAGAAGGACGTGGTGCTGCTCGGCGCCACGGGTACCGGCAAGTCGGCGACGACGGCCTGGCTCGTCGAGAAGCTGCAGCGGCCCACCCTCGTGATGGCGCCCAACAAGACGCTGGCCGCGCAGCTCGCCACCGAGTTCCGGGAGCTGCTGCCCAACAACGCCGTCGAGTACTTCGTGTCGTACTACGACTACTACCAGCCCGAGGCGTACATCGCGCAGTCGGACACGTACATCGAGAAGGACTCGTCGATCAACGACGAGGTGGAGCGGCTGCGCCACTCCGCGACCTCGTCGCTGCTCACGCGGCGCGACGTCGTCGTGGTCGCGTCGGTCTCGTGCATCTACGGCCTGGGCACGCCGCAGGAGTACGTGGACCGCATGGTCCGCCTCGACGTGGGTGACGTCGTGGACCGCGACAAGCTGCTGCGCCAGTTCGTGACCATGCAGTACACGCGCAACGACATGTCGTTCACGCGCGGGACGTTCCGGGTGCGCGGCGACACCGTCGAGATCATCCCGGTGTACGAGGAGCTCGCGATCCGGATCGAGATGTTCGGCGACGAGATCGAGTCGATCCAGACGCTGCACCCGCTCACCGGCGACGTCGTCCGCAACGAGCAGTCGATCTACGTGTTCCCGGCCACGCACTACGTGGCAGGCCCGGAACGTATGGAGCGGGCCATCGGCGGCATCGAGAAGGAGCTCGAGGGCCGGCTGGCCGAGCTCGAGAAGCAGGGCAAGCTGCTGGAGGCGCAGCGGCTGCGCATGCGCACGACGTACGACATCGAGATGATGCGCTCGATCGGCACCTGCGCGGGCATCGAGAACTACTCGATGCACATCGACGGCCGCGAACCGGGCACGGCGCCCAACACGCTGCTCGACTACTTCCCCGAGGACTTCCTGCTCGTCATCGACGAGTCCCACCAGACGGTGCCCCAGATCGGCGCCATGTACGAGGGCGACGCCTCGCGCAAGCGCGCGCTCGTCGACCACGGCTTCCGCCTGCCGAGCGCCTTGGACAACCGCCCGCTGAAGTGGGAGGAGTTCACCGAGCGCATCGGGCAGACGGTCTACCTGTCGGCCACCCCGGGCGACTACGAGCGCTCGCTGTCGGACGGGGTCGTGGAGCAGGTCATCCGCCCCACCGGCCTGGTGGACCCCGAGGTGATCGTGAAGCCGACGACCGGCCAGATCGACGACCTGCTGGGCGAGATCAGGGACCGGGTGGACCGCAACGAGCGGGTCCTGGTGACCACCCTGACCAAGAAGATGGCCGAGGACCTCACGGACTACTTCCTGGAGCGCAACGTACGGGTGCGCTACCTGCACTCGGACGTGGACACCCTGCGCCGCGTCGAGCTGCTGCGCGAGCTGCGGCTCGGCGAGTACGACGTGCTGGTGGGCATCAACCTCCTGCGCGAGGGCCTGGACCTGCCGGAGGTGTCGCTCGTGGCGATCCTCGACGCCGACAAGGAGGGCTTCCTGCGCTCGGGGCGGTCGCTCATCCAGACGATCGGCCGTGCGGCCCGCAACGTGTCCGGTCAGGTCCACATGTACGCGGACAAGATCACGCCCGCCATGCAGATGGCGATCGACGAGACCACGCGGCGGCGCGAGAAGCAGGTGGCCTACAACACCGAGCGCGGCCTGGACCCCCAGCCGCTGCGCAAGAAGATCGCGGACGTCACCGACATGCTCGCGCGCGAGGACCTGGACACCCAGGAGCTGCTGGCCGGCGGGTTCCGGAACAGCCGCAAGGCAAAGGGTGAGGGCCGGGGCGCGCGGGTGCCCGGCAGCCCGAAGGAAGGCTCGACGACCGGCAACCGGCTCTCCGGGGCAGCGGCGAGCGAGCTGGCCGAGCTCATCCAGGAGCTCACCGACCAGATGCACGCGGCGGCCGCCGAGCTGCAGTTCGAGGTGGCGGCGCGGTTGCGCGACGAGGTCTCGGGGCTCAAGAAGGAGCTGCGGCAGATGCAGGCGGCGACCGCGTAGGGCGGGTTCGGCGAGCGGGAGCCGAGTTCATCCACGCTGATCCTTGACCTGCTCACAGGCCCGGAGGACCCTGATCCCGCAGGGGTGCAGCGCACGTCCGGGAGCGTGACAGGCCAGGAGGCCGTGATGCGAGCACTCACACAGGACAGCTATGGCTTGGACGCCCTCGCGGTGCGAGACATCCCCGAGCCGCTCCCCGCGAAGGGGCAGGTCCTGGTCCGGGTGAGCGCCGCGGGGGTCAACCCGTACGACTGGCACTTCGCGGCGGGGCAGCCGATGATCGCCCGCCCGATGATGGGCGGGCTCGGCGGCCCCCGTCCGCAGGTCCGGGGCGCCGACCTGTCCGGAGTCGTCGTGGCGGCGGGCCCCGGTGTCACCGCGTTCGCGCCGAGCGACGAGGTGTTCGGGTTCGGGGCCGCTGGAACGTTCGCGGAGCACGCGGTCGCGGACGCCACCCGGATAGCGCACCGTCCGGCCGACCTCACCCATACCGAGGCCGCCGCGCTGCCGATGGCGGCCGTCACGGCGCTCCAGTTCCTGCGCGCGGCGGGGCTCACGGCCGGGCAGCGCGTGATGATCACGGGCGCCGGTGGCGGCATCGGCCACTTCGCCGTGCAGATCGCCGCCGCGTGGGGCGCGCACGTGACGGGCGTGTGCAGCACGCGCAACGTCGCGATGGTGCGCGAGCTCGGCGCCTCCGACGTCATCGACTACACGCGCGAGGACGTCACGGCGGGCGAGCCGCGCTTCGACGTCGTCTTCACGAACGCCGGCCGGTACCCGTTGCGTGCGCTCGGCCGCGTCGTCGTGCCGGGCGGGCTGATCCTCGCCAACGACGGGAGCAAGGCGGGTCTGCTCGGCTCCATGCCCGACCTGCTGGCGGCGCCGCTGGTGGCGCGGTTCCGCCCGTACCGGGCGATGAGCGTCTCGGCATCCGAGAACGCTGCGGACCTCGCGGTGCTCGCCCGGATGGTGGACGACGGCGCCCTGCTGCCGATCGTGAGCGCCACGTACCCGCTCGACCGCGCGGTCGAGGCGATCCGGCAGGTGGCGGGCGCCGGGCACGCACGCGGGAAGCTGGTCGTCACCCCCCTCTGACGAGCGGCCACGGGCGTTCGGGAACAAGCGCGGCGTCCCGTATGCTTCCCTCCGTTGGAGGGGAGTACCTCATAACGGCTTGGTCGTCATCACAGCTGCCGATGACGTCAGCTCGGCCTGGCCGGCTCGTGGTGCGTCAGCGTCTGATCTCGGTCAGGCTGGTGCACGGGCGAGCGAGGAAGACCTCCGGTGCCCTGCTGTACACACCGGAGGCTCGAGGCTGTCGCGCGTTCCTCCCCGTTCCGGAAGGAAACAATGGTCCACGAACTACCCGTGACGTTCGAGGTGATCTCGCTCGGGGCGATGCTCGTCCTGCTGATCGCCGACCTCCTCATCGTCGGCCGTCGTCCGCACGTGCCGTCCGTGAAGGAGAGCGCCATCTGGGTGAGCTTCTACGTGGGGCTCGCCGTGATCTTCGGTGGGATCGTCTGGGGCGTCGGTGGCATCACTCCGGCCGCGGAGTTCTACGCCGGCTGGCTCATGGAGTACTCCCTGAGCGTCGACAACCTCTTCGTGTTCGTCATCATCATGGCCCGGTTCGCGGTGCCGCGTGAGCAGCAGCAGCGGGTCCTCATGGTCGGCATCATCATGGCGCTGATCTTCCGTGCCGCGTTCATCCTCGCGGGGGCGGCGCTGATCGAGCAGTTCACGTGGCTCTTCTACATCTTCGGCGCGTTCCTCATCTACACGGCGATCCAGCAGGCGATGCCCGAGTCGCCCGAGGAGCACGACGACTACAAGGAGAACGCCCTCATCCGCCAGATGCGGAAGGTTCTCCCGCTGCACCACCAGTACGACGGCGCGAAGCTGCGGACCGTGGTCGACGGCCGCAGGCTCTTCACGCCGCTGATCATCGTGTTCCTGGCCATCGGCTCGACGGACGTCCTGTTCGCGGTCGACTCGATCCCCGCCATCTTCGGCATCACCAGGGATCCGTTCATCGTGTTCGCCACCAACCTGTTCGCGCTGATGGGTCTGCGGCAGCTCTACTTCCTGCTGGGCGGCCTGCTCGACAGGCTGGTGTACCTGCCCTACGCGCTCTCGGCGATCCTCGGCTTCATCGGCGTCAAGCTGATCCTCGAGGCGCTGCACACCAACTCGATCCCCTGGATCAACGGTGGCCACGGCTTCCACTGGGCACCCGAGATCCCGATCTGGCTGTCGCTCACGGTGATCGTCGTGTCACTGGCGGTCGGCACGATCGCGAGCCTCGTCAAGTCCGCCCACGACGAGCGGGTGGAGGCGGCGAAGGAGCGCGAGCCGTCGGAGGAGTCCTCGAAGTAGGCGTACAGCAGGTAGCCGTACAGCAGCCATACAGCGGGCCGGCGG
>NZ_JBHXBG010000061.1:0-30063 GCF_042726755.1 Promicromonospora sp. NPDC060271
GTGGACACGATGCGGACCATTTTTTCCAGGGCGCGGCTGGTGGCTTCCTCGGCGTCGATGCCGGGTACGCGTGCGGCGACGGAGCGTACGACGTTCGGGCGGTGCACCACCCAGTCGTCAATCCGCAGGTCACCAGTCGTGGTCACGCGGTCTTGCCCCCCTCTGCGCATAGTGTCCGGATTTTCTACGCTGGCCAATGATCGCACCACAACTCTGTCTCCGCGCAAGTGGTCGGGCTCCTCGGCCGTTGGCTCGGTCCTGTTCATCGGTGCTCACCTCCGGTTGGTCGCGAACGTGGTCGACACGACGTCGAGGCCCTGCGGCCCCGACGTCGCGTGGATGACCGCCAGCGCGACCTCACAGGTCGCGGCGATCAGGTCGCTCGCCCCCCAGGCGTCCGCGAGACGGTAGAGGTTGACCGCGTCGCCCTCCGCATACGCGCGCAGGTACTGGGCGCCCAGACGAACGAGTTCGGGGTGCTCGGTGTGTTCCATGCAGCCCAGACGCTCCAGGCGCGGAGATGTCACAGCACTTCCGGGATTTTTCTTCGATTTCTCCCGAGACATCCGTTTCGGGCCCGGATGCGGCCGAAGCGGACGCCTGAAAGGCAGGCGGCAGGCGGCCGGCACACCGTGGATCACCACCCGGCACGGCCTGTGATCCAGGCCACACGCGATCGCAGCAAGAAGTGCTGTGACTTCCGGGGCGTGCGCGCGTCTTAGGTGAGACGCGGACGAAGTTCGGACCTCGCTGGGGGCGGGCCGAGCTCCGGCGCGTCGGACGGGAGTCATGGTTCGGAGTGCACCCCTCGCGCACCGAACCGTGGCTCTCGCCCAACGGCGCGAGCGCCGGCTCGGACCTCGCTGGCGGCGGACCGACCCGGCGCTCGTGCCTCTGCGGACCCGGGACGGCGTCCTGCCCGAAGGTCCTTTACCCGCCTCGACGGGCGCACGTATCGTTACCGCATGCGCACCGCACGCTCGCTGCTTACCTAGCCGCACCGGACCAGCCCTTCGATCGGGCACACCCGGTGCGGCCGCCCCTCCTTGCGAGGGGCTTTTTCGTGCCCGGACCCGATCGACGCACCGGAGAGCAACAGCGATGAGCGAGAAGACGTTGAGCGCGACGTACCCCACCCCCCGACCGGCCGACGAGGGCTCGGCGCAGGACCGCCTGTACGAGGCGTCCGACGACGGCGCCCGCCCGCGCCGGTACCTGCTGACGATGTTCCCGTATCCCTCGGGCGACCTGCACATGGGCCACGCCGAGGTGTTCGCGATCACCGACGTCGTGGCGCGGTACTGGCGGGCAAAGGGATTCGACGTGCTCAACCCCGTCGGCTGGGACTCGTTCGGCCTGCCTGCCGAGAACGCGGCGATCCGTCGAGGCGAGCACCCGGCCGCGTACACGGAGGCGAACATCGCGACCCAGGCGGCGTCGATCCGGCGCTACGGCGTCTCGTTCGACTGGTCGCGGCGTCTGCACACCCACGAGCCCGAGTACTACCGCTGGACCCAGTGGCTGTTCGCCCGGCTGCACGAGCGGGGGCTGGCCTACCGGGCGGCGGCGGAGGTGAACTGGTGCCCGAAGGACCGCACTGTCCTGGCCAACGAGCAGGTGGCCGACGGCGTGTGCGAGCGCTGCGGCACCGTCGTCGTCGCCCGCACGCTGACGCAGTGGTTCTTCCGGATCACGGCGTACGCGGACCGCCTGCTGGACGACATGGAGCTGCTGGAGCCGGGCTGGCCGCCGCACGTGCTGACCATGCAGCGCAACTGGATCGGCCGGCAGGACGGCCCGGACGGCCCGACCTACCGCCTGCACGACTGGCTGGTGTCCCGGCAGCGCTACTGGGGTGCGCCCATCCCCGTCGTGCACTGCCCGGAGTGCGGTGAGGTGGTCGTGCCGGACGACCGGCTGCCCGTCGAGCTGCCCCACCTGGCGGGCGAGGAGCTGGTCCCGGGCGACGTCTCGCCCCTGGCCGGAGCGCGCGACTGGGTACTGACGACGTGCCCGCGGTGCGGCGGCCCGGCGGAACGGGACACCGACACGATGGACACGTTCGTCGACTCGTCCTGGTACTTCCTGCGTTACCTGTCGCCCGGGTACGACGGCGGCCCGTTCCGCCCGGAGGACGCGGCGCGCTGGATGCCCGCAGCGCTGTACGTGGGCGGGGTCGAGCACGCGACGATGCACCTGCTGTACGCGCGGTTCGTCACCAAGGTGCTGTACGACATGGGCCTGGTGCCCTCGCCTGAGCCGTACGCCCGGCTGATGAACCAGGGCCAGGTGGTCAACCACGGCAGGGCGATGAGCAAGTCGCTGGGCAACGGCGTGGACCTGGCGGCGGAGCTGGACCGGCACGGGGTGGACGCCGTCCGGCTGGCGATGCTGTTCTCGGGCCCGCCGGAGGACGACGTCGACTGGGCCGACGTCTCACCGGAGGCGATGCGGAAGTTCCTGGCCCGGGTGCTGCGGCTGGTCCCGGATCGTGGGTCGAGCCTGTCGAGACCCGGGTCGCGACAGGCTCGACCAGCGGATGACGCCCTGCGCAGGGCGGTGCACCGCACGGTGCACGACGTCGACGGGCTGGTCGAGGCAGGACGGTTCAACGTGGCGATCGCCCGGCTGATGGAGCTGGTGGGCGAGGTGCGGCGGGCGGCGTCGGACGGCGGGGCGGGCGAGCGTGCGGAGACCTACCGCGCGGAGACCTGCACCGAGGCGGTCGAGGCAGTGGCCGTGCTGCTGAGCCTGTTCGCCCCGCATACCGCCCAGGAGCTGTGGGAACGGCTGGGGCACACGACGCCGGTCGCGGCGCAACCGTGGCCATCGGTGGATCCCGCACTGCTGGTGACGACGGAGGTGGAGGCGGTGGTCCAGGTGGACGGCAAGGTGCGCGACCGGCTGCCGGTGCCCGCCGACGTCGCGGCGGCGGACCTGGAGCGGGCGGCCCTGGCCCGGCCGGCCGTCACCCGGGCAGTGGGTGACCGAACGGTGCGGCGCGTGGTGGTGCGGCCGCCGCACCTGGTCAACGTCGTGCTGGCCTAGGCGGTGCCGCCCTCGTCGAGCTTCGCGCGCAGGGAGCGGAGCTCGGCGAGGATCTCGCGGTTCTGCGCGGCCAGGTTGTCGAGGCGGTGGTCCTTCTGGGCGTCGTCCTTGCGCTCCTCCTCGGTGATCTCCTCCATGCCGTTGACGATGACGGCGATGAACAGGTTCAGCACCGCGAAGCTGACCACCAGGATGTAGAGCACGAAGAAGATCCACGCGTACGGCTGGGACTCCATGACCGCGCGGGCGATGTCGGGCCAGGCCTCGCCCGTCATGGCCTGGAAGAGCGTGAACAAGGAGGTCCCCAGGTGCCCGAAGTACTCGGGCGCGGCCGTACCGAACAGCCCGGTCGCTATGACCGCAGCCACGTAGATGACCAGCACCAGCAGGGCGCCGACGGCACCCATGCCCGGCACGGCCCGCAGCAGACCGTCGACCACGCGGCGCAGCGACGGCACCACCGTGATCACGCGCAGCACACGCAGCACCCGCAGGGCACGCAGGGCGGACAGGGACTCGCTGGCCGGGAGCACCGCGATGCCGACGACGGCGAGGTCGAACAGATTCCACGGGTCGCGGAAGAACCGGCGACCGTGGGCGACGATCCGCAGGAGCAGCTCAACCACGAAGAAGCCGAGCATGATGTGGTCGATGGCCATCAGGATCTCGTACGCGCGGCCGCTCACCATGGTCTCAGCGCCCAGGATCAGGGCATTCGCGAGGATCACGGCGAGAACCAGGTTGACGAACCACCTCTGGTCGAGGAACGCGCGGAGCCGCCCCCGCCAGGTGCGTGGCTCGATCCGTGGCTCGGCCGGTGTGCCGATCGCCTGGTTCATGCGGTCTCCCTTGCTGTCACGTGCCCGGAGTCCTTGCCCCGGTCCTGCTTCAGGCTCTTGCCCGGCCGAACTGTAGCGCGGGCGTTCGCAAGAGTTTCTGCTGCGTGCAATGTCCCGATTTGGGACTGATTCGGCGGGTCCGGTGGCAAGTCGGCCCGATCAGTGCTGAGGTAGTCGCAAGCAAGCCACACCACTCTGGAGGAAACACATCATGGGTTTCTTTGCGTTTCTCATCCTTGGGCTGATCGCCGGCGTGATCGCCCGTATCGTCATCCCGGGTAAGCAGCCGGGTGGATTCTGGCTCACGCTGCTCCTCGGTGTGCTCGGCGCCATGCTCGGTGGATGGCTCGGCGGGCTCATCTTCAACGTCAGCCTGGACGAGTTCTGGTCCTGGGAGAGCTGGCTCTTCTCGGTGATCGGCGCGATCATCGTGATCCTGATCGTCCAGGCGATCTTCGGCCGCCGCAAGACCGCTTGATCGCAGCACACCGCGGCCGCGTCGCCATCCTCGTCGTTCTGACGTGGGTGGTCGGCGCGGCCGCGGTCGCGTGTACGGGCGGCGCCGCGCCGTCGTCCGCCAACGGTCCGGTACCCGACGACGTCGCCGCCCACCTCAGCGTCGAGGTGGCGCAGGGCCGCGAGCAGTACGCGAAGCGGGAGATCCGGCTCGAGGTCACCAACGACTCCGACGAGACGATGACGCTCCTCTCGGGGGCCTTGCGGACCGCGCAGTTCGGGCCGTCACGCCCCGCCAAGGAGGGACGCACCCTCGTCCTGCGGCCCGGTGCCACGCGCGCCGTCTACGTGGGGCTTGGCGAGGCCAGGTGCGCGGACCCGGAGACGGCGGACGGCGGTGCCGCGGCGGCCGCTGCGCCGTCCGCCACGATCACGCTGGCCCTCGGTGAGGGTGACGACCTGGGTCCGGCGACAGACATCCCCGTCGACGAGGTGAGCGATCCCGTGGGACATCTCGCCCGGAACCACGCGTTGGACTGCTCGGCAGCGGCGGTAGCGGCGGGTGCCGACCTCACCGTTGATCCCGACGTCCCCGTCGAGACCCGCGACGGAGAGCTGACCGCCCTGGTCACGCTGCGGATCGAGCCGGTCGACGGCGGTCCGGAGGTCGTCCTCGACCGGATCGCCGGGACGACCCTGATGAGCAACGCGGACCCGGGTGGCGACGCCTCGGGCTGGGTCGGCCGGGACCTGGCGGGACAAGGGTCCGGCGAGGTGGTCCTCGCCGTGGTTCCCGCCCGCTGCGACGTCCATGCGGTGGCCGAGGACAAGCGGGGCACGTTCCTGCCGGTGTCCGCGCGGGTCGACGGCGTCAGGCAGGAGCCGGTCTACGTGCCGATGCCCGACACCGCGCGCTCCGACTTCTACTCCTTCGTCGCGGACTACTGCGACTGGCCGGAGTAGCGACTCCGGACACGCGAGAGGCGCCGCCTCCGGCGTCGGGCGGAAACCCGGCGCGGGAGCGACGCCTCGCGATGTGCTGTGGTCGATGCGCTGCGGTAGCTCAGCTTCAGACGACGCGGATGAACGTCGGGCTGTTCTGCCACATCTCGGTGTAGCGCACCGGCATGCCGGCTGCCCACGCCTCGATGATCATGCCGTCGCCCGCGTACAGGGCGACGTGGCCGGGCGTCCAGACGATGTCGCCGGGCTCCGGGTAGGTGACCTGGTAGCCGGAACCGAGCATCGCGCTCGAGGAGTGCGGCAGGTTCACACCGAGCTGGGCGTACACGTACTGGATGAGGCCCGAGCAGTCCATGCCCTCGGCCGGCGAGTTACCGCCCAGCACGTACGTGATGCCGAGGTAGTTGAAAGCGACGTTGATGGCCTGCTCGCCGAGCGGGACCGGGTCCGGCGCGTCGACCGAGACCACGGCGGGGCCGTCGCCCTTCTTGCCGTCGGCGCCCGAGGAGGTGCCGAGTGCTTCCATCTCGATCGGCATCTTCGCGTCGGACGGGACGGTCACGGTCGGGGCCGCGGCGACCGCCTGCTTGGCCACGGCGGTGAGGGAGCGCAGGTCGACCGTGTTCAGCTTGGCGGACTTCACGTCGGTCTTCAGATCCATGGCGGGGGCCGCGTGGGCCGTCGTCGCGATGGTCGAGATCAGGACGCCACCGGCTGCTGCGGCGATGGCTCCTCGGCGGGCTACGGTGCCCGCGTTCTCCGTGGCGGTACGAGCAAGAATAGTCAGCGGTGTCATGGCCGGACGGCTGTCACGATGCCGTCCGCGGAGGGAGTTCGTCACCTGAATGTCTCCTGTACCGCCTGCGAGGTCAGCTGTCGGGTTCGGGTAGGAGTACCCGGCCGCACGGCTACTGGGGGGTTCCGTCCGGCTTCACCCCGAGGGCGACGATGGTGCTGTCGCCCGGGAAGGTGGGTCCCCCGCTCCTGTCTCGAACGTCTGGTCATGAACCGGTGACAGGATTCGGCGTCCGGCTCACGGCCTCACCGATGTGGTGGGGCAGAAGTCAAAGTACACACCTTCCCCAGAAAAGTCACGATCGGGTTACGCATTCCGGTCTCACCTGTCGAAGGCGCAGATTTGCGCCGTTCCGGTCTTCATGGGCTATGACCGACATCACATACATCGGCTACCGTTCGGCGGCATGGGTGAAAGCGCATATCGCGTCTCCGCCTGGTGGGTGCTTCCCATCAGTACCGTCGTCTGGTGGGTATGCGGGTTCCTGCCCTGGCTCCTGCAGGCGTTGTACGAGGTCATGGGTCTTGCTGAGGCCTCGTCAGTGCGCTCCACCGGATTCCTGCCGCTCCCGTTCACCGCCGACGACGCGGTGGTCGGCCTGGTCGTCATGGCGCTGATCGGTGGCCTTCTCGGCGGCCTCACGGCGGGCATCCCGGCCTCGGCCAGGGCGGGCGCGGCCGCCGCGACGGCGGGCACCCTGCTCGCCATGTCCGCGGCGGGCGGCGCCTCGTGCCTGCTCGCGATCCGCGGCAGCGCTCCCGGTGACGCCGCGCCGCTCGGGATGCTCGTCGTCACCGTCGCCGCCGGAGTCGTAGGGCTCGCGGCCGGCCTCCTGGTGGCCCTTGGCCCGGCCGTCCTGCGTGGGCCTGCCCTGGCCCTGCCGGTCGTGCTCCTGGACGGCTGGCTGTGGGGTCTGGTGCCGGGCAACCTGGTGTCGCCCACCGGGACGTGGTGGATCTTCGCGGTGGCGCTCGGGATCGCGTTCGGCCTGGCGGTGGACAGCCGGCCGCTCGAGCTTCTCGGCTGGCTGCCGACCGCGGGCATCGTCTGGGTGCTGCAGGCGGCCGGGCCGGCTCTCCTGGCCGTGCAGGAGAACATCTGGCCGGGCTCCGCGCTCACGGAGAACCCGCTGTCGGCAGCGGCGATCGTGGCGCACGAGCTCGCCTCGGCGGCCATGGCGCCCGACACGCACCAGCTCGGCGCGTGGGTGGTCGCCCTGCTGCTCGGTGCGGCGATCGCAGCGCTCCGGCTCTCCCGGGAGGCGGCGGACGAGAGCGAGCTCTCCGAGGCCTGGGCCTGACCGGCAGTTGGCGCCCCTGCTGATTGCGATCGTGTAAATTTCACCCGCCGTGCGCTCCCGGCCCTGTTCGACGCGTGTCCGGTCCCCATAGTTTTGTCCTGGTTCGTGAGTATTCGGCTCGCGAGCGGACACAGGGGGCACACATGAACAGGAAGTCATTCGCCGCCGCCACCACCTCCGCGGCACTCGCCGTTGCGGTGCTCGTCGCTGTGGCGCCCGGGGCACAGGCCGCCACCGACGACCCCCTCCGGGACAAGCAGTGGGGCCTGGACCAGATCAACGCCGAGGCCGCCTGGTCGGCCGGCACGGGTGAGGGCGCGGTGGTGGCCGTCGTCGACACGGGTGTCGACTTCGACCAGCCGGACCTGGCCGGCCAGCTCCTGCCTGGTGCCACCTTCACCGGCTGCGCGGACGTCCGTCCGTGCGGCGAGGGGGACTTCAGGGGTCCCGACGGTCAGAACGACGGGGACGAGCACGGCACGCACGTGGCAGGCATCGTCGCCGCCGCAGCCGACAACGGTGTAGGCGTCGCGGGCGTGGCGCCCGGCGCCAAGGTGCTGCCGGTCAAGGTCCTCGAAGCCGGCACGGGCTCGTCGCAGGACATCGCGGACGGGATCCGGTGGGCCGCCGACAACGGCGCCGACGTCATCAACCTCTCCCTCGGCTCGGCCCCGGGCGGGCAGCTGCTGACGATCATCGGCCTCGACACGCTGATGCGCGACGCCATCGCGTACGCCCGGGAGCTGGGGGTGCTGACGGTCGCGGCGGCAGGCAACTCGTCGACGCCGCTGTGCAGCGACCCGGCCTTCACCAGCTCGGCCATCTGCGTGGGGGCAACGGACTCGGCCCGCCTCCACGCCTACTACTCCGAGCTCCCGATCAAGCTCGATTTGAAGAGCGTCTCGGCGCCCGGCGGTGCGGGCGGGCTGAACGGCTGCGACGGCGACGTCTGGTCGACGGTGCCCGTCGGTACGGGCTCGGACACGTGCGCGGGCGGCAGCTACGACGCCTACGCGGGCACGTCGATGGCGACGCCCCACGTGGCAGGCGTCGCGGCGCTGCTCTACGGCCAGGGCCGGACGATGGCAGAGGTCGAGAACGCGATCCTCGGCACGGCTCGCGACCCGCTCCTCGGCCTTGTCGGTGTGTGGACACCGCTGTACGGGTACGGCATCGTCGACGCGGCCGCGGCGGTCGCGTACTGACCCCCGCCGAAGTAGAACCAGGGCGAAGTAGAACCGCAGCCGAGCTGCGGTTCTACTTCGCTGCGGTTCTATCTCGCCACGGTTCTGTCTCGGCGTGGTGGGCCGGATCGGGTCAGTAGGGGCGGATGTAGACCGCGTAGTCCTGCCACTGGGCCGTGTGGCGCACCGGGGTGCCGTAGTTGGCGGCCTCGACGACCATGCCGTCGCCCGCATAGAGGGAGACGTGGCCCTGGGTCCACACGATGTCGCCGGGGATGGGTGACGCGACCTGGTAGCCCGCTGCCACCATGGACGACGACGAGTGCGGCAGGTCGACGCCGAGCTGGGCGTACACGTACTTGATCAGCCCGGAGCAGTCGAAGCCCGACCCCGGCGACTCGCCGCCGTACGTGTAGGCGATACCGATGTACTGCATGGCGATCGCGACGGCCTGTGCGCCGATCGAGCCGTCGGACGCGTAGTCAGGGGTGGCCGGCTCGACCTTCTCGGCCACGGCCTGCGTCGTCGCCTCGGGCTCGGTCTCGGTCTCCACGACGGGCTCCGGTTCGGGAGCTGGGGTGACCTTGACCGGCTTGCTCTCGATGTTGAGCTTCGCGTCGGTCGCGACCTGCACGGCCGGCGCTGCCGCCAGCTCTTTGTTCGCCAGGCGGTTCGAACCGTCTCCCATGACGGCGTGTGCGCTGGGTGCGAACGCCGTCGCGAGAAGTCCGGACGATGCCGCGATCAGCGCACCCGAGCGGGCGGCAGTACGGGTCACGGTCATCAGGGGAGTGCTAGGAGCGTGAACGGCGCGGTGTCGACCGCGTCGGACGGTGGTACTCACCGAAGTTCTCCAAGTCGCCGGTTTCACGGGTCCGTACCGATCTGGGGGAATGGGGCCCGCGATTGTGCCTCCGGTGGCACAACGGATCCGACGCTACATACGGGTCATCACTCTGTCTCGATCAGATAACACTTGTCGTGAAGTACCAAGGCGCGCGAAGCGTGGGTAATTTTTTGACAGTCCTCTTTTCCCAGCGTAAGGGCCATTCTTTTGCCAGGCATGGCTTTTGATCGCCATGGAAAACTGACACGAGAAAGAATGCGACACGCCGTGTCGCCATGGTGGGTCAGGCCTTTTCCAGGGCGCGCCGCTCCGCCTCGGCCTTCAGATCGGCCAGCTCGGCGTCCACCAGCTCCCGCGCGCGCGAGCCGAGGGCAAGGCCGGTCAGCCCGGCGAGCATCCCGCTCTGCGCGACGGCGAGCGTGAGCTCGCACGCGACGTCGGACACCGGTGCGATCCGGTGGGCCACCCCCGACCGCACGCCGGGGGTGCTGCTCGACCACGAGAAGCCCTCACCCTCGGTGAGGCTGTCCACCTCCCAGACCGCAAGGGGCAGGCCGGGCTGCGTCAGCTCGACACGGGAGCCGACGGCGATGGTCGGCTCGGCGCCCAGGATCGTCACGCTGGTCATGGAGCCGGTCCACGTAGGCATGCGCTCGACGTCGGACAGGACCTGCCAGACGACGTCGGCGGGCGCCTCCACCCGGGCGCTGGTGCGGTAGGCATGGGCCACGGGCCCCAGGCTACGCCGGGCTCGAGAGGATCCGGCATGGCCTGGGGCTCGTGGCGAGCTGCAGGTCAGGAACTGGCGAACAGGGTCAGGGGCCCGTGGAGAGCAGGAGCGTGACCGGGGCTCCCCAGCCGACCAGAGCGCCGGCCTGGGGATCCGACGAGATGACCGTCCCCGCCGGCGCGGTGTCCGACCCGGTGTCCTGGAACGTGCAGGCGAGGTGCTTCTCCAGGCAGGCGACCTCGGCGTCCTCGCGGGTCATCCCGGTGAAGTCGGGGATCTCGATGGCGCTGTCGGCCACCTCGTCGGGGAGCTCCGTGAACTCCGCCGCGAGGTACACCGAGAGGGAGTGGATCTTGCCCAGCGACTCCTCCACCTGGAGCGGGACGTCCCGCTCCTCGTCGTAGATGATCGTGGTGCTCCGGTCCCACAGCTCGAAGGTCGCGGCGGTGCCCGGCCGGTTCTCCGAGTCCTGGACGTCCTGCACCACCTCGACACCGGGAAGGCTCGTGAGCAGCTCCCATGCCGCGGCGCGCAGCTCGGTCGAGGCGGGCGCCTCTCCGGTGGCCAGGCTCGACGCCGCGTTGAGCACCGCTTTCTCGCCCTGGCCGGCCGGTTCGTAGGTGTCAAGCAGGGCATCGTGAAGGGCGTCCGGCTCGGTCGGGAGCTCCGCCACCTCCGCCCAGGTGAGGTTGACGCTGGTGCTCTCGGTGTGGCCGAGCTGCACGTAGTCGAGGACGTTGAGCAGGGCCGGGCCGTTCTGGGTGAGCTCGAAGGCGACACCGTCGCCGTACCAGCGTTCCTGCCCGAACGGCGAGTCGTCCTCGCGCTCCTCGCCCTGCTTGGTCACGTCGCTGCGGGCGATGACATGGAAGTAGGTGGCGTCGCGCCAGCCCGGCGGCGGTGCAAGGTGGCCTTCGACCGGGTTGCTGGGCTCTCCGGGGAGCCTGTCCCCCTCGGCCGACGTCACGGGCGGCCCGCTCGGCTTCGGTGACGGCTCCACCGCCATCGTCATCGAACCACCGGGCAGGGCGGTTCCCGGGGGCTCCATCGTGGTGGCTGCCCAGGCCCCGCCGCCGAGCGCCAGCCCCATGGCCAGGGTGACGCCACCCACTTGGGCGGCCCGCCGCCGTCGGGCAGCGGGGACGATGCGCGTGACGTCCACGTCGATCTGGGGTGCGACCCGAGCGGCCTGGGTGCGCAGGCTCTGCGCGAACTGCTCGTCGTCGTTCATGACGTGCTCCTCTCGTGGGTGGTGCTGCTGGTGGTTGCGGCGGTGCGTGCGGCGTCTGCCTGGTCTTCCGCCTGCAGGAGCTCCCGGAGGCGGGCGAGGCCGCGTGACGCGGTGGACTTCACCGTGCCGACGGAGACGCCCGTCGCCTCGGCGACCTCACGTTCCGTCAGGCCGTCGAGGTGGCGGAGCACCACGATCCGGCGCTGTTTGGTCGGGAGCGTCAACAGGGCGCGGCTGAGGCGGTCCCGCTCGGCGTGCCGGTCGGCCGAACCAGGGCCGCCGCCCGGCCGGTCGGGCAGCGTGTCGGAGGCCATGAGGACCTCCCGCCGGTGCCTGCGCCACGTGTCTATCCGTGCGTTGGCCAGGATCCGGCGGGCATAGGCGAGCGGCTCGCCTCGCCGTGCCTTCGGCCAGGCCAGATAGGTCTTCATCAGGGCCTGCTGCACCAGCTCCTCTGCGACGTGCGTGTCACCGCACAGCAGCCAGGCGGTGCGGGCGAGGGCCGGGGCGGACCGTGCCATGAAGTCCGCAAACTCGGCCTCCTTGTCACCTACCACGACCACGTCGATCGCCTGGATCTTGTCGGGGCTCGAACGCCCCGCGACCATTGGCATGCTCATGCCTCCCTCACGGTCCAGCACCACGAAAGGTTGAGTCGGCCGCTCGGGAGATTGTCGGTGCCCTTCCGTATCCTCGCGGCATGGCTACCCATCGGCTCACCGCGCAGCAGGGGCGGCGCATCGCGCTGCGCGCCCAGCTGCTCGACGCCCGCCGGCCGGTGGACCTCGTGCACCTGGTGGAGGATCTGACCTTCCTCTCCGTGGACCCGACGTCGGCGGTGGCGCCCGCCGTGGACCTCGTCGCCTGGTCGCGGCTCGGCAACGAGTACTGGCAGGGCGCGGTCGACGACGCGATCACCGACCGCATGCTGTTCCAGCTGCGTGGCACCGTGCGGTCGATGGTCGACCTGCCCCTGTACCTGGAGCAGATGGCCCGCTGGCCCCAGAACGAGACCATGCGGCAGTGGCTCGCCGACAACGCGGAGTTCGAGCGTGACGTGCTGGCGCTGGTGGAGGCGGACGGTCCGGTGCTCGCCAAGGACGTGCCTGACACCGCCCGCGTGCCATACACCTGGGGCGCCGAGGGATGGAGCAGCCGCCGCAGCGTGGCCGAGATGCTCGAGGCGCTGAACATGCAGGGCAAGCTCGCGATGGTGGGGCGCAAGGGCAGGCAGCGCCTGTGGGACCTGGCGGAGCGGGTCTATCCGCAGGTCGCGGCGGTGCCGCTGGAGGAGGCGGTCCAGGAGCGGGTGGCGCGCCGCCTGGCGGCGGAGGGCATCTCCCGCAAGCGGGTGCAGGGCCGTGCGGGCGACGGCGGCTGGTGGGTGGACATGCCCGGCGAGACGGTGGTGATCGAGGGGGTCGACGGCGAGTGGCGCGCCGATCCCGAGCTGCTCGAGCGGGTGGACGACGAGTTCGAGCCCAGGACCGCGCTGCTGTCCCCGTTCGATGCCATGGCCGCCGACCGGCCCCGGCTCCTCGACCTCTTCGGCTACGAGTACGCGCTCGAGATGTACAAGCCGAAGGGCAAGCGCCGCTGGGGCTACTTCGCGCTGCCGATCCTGCACGGGGAACGGTTCGTGGGGAAGCTCGACGCGAAGGCGGACCGCAAGGCAGGCGTGCTGAACGTGTTCGCGGTGCACGAGGACCTGCCGTTCGACGGGGCCACCATGGACGCGGTGCACGCAGAGGTGGAGCTGCTCGCCTCGTGGCTGGGTCTGGGCCGGGTCGACTACGCCAGGGAGGCGTAGGCGCCCTCCTGACCCGCAGTCAGGTGGTTGAAAATTTCACCAGTTCCAGCGAGTCCGAAATGCGACTATCATCCGCGAGGTGACGTCGCACATGATGGTCGACCTGGTTCCCGTGGACGAGGAAGTGCTCGAAGGCCTCCTGGCGCTGGCCGTTGCCGAGGCTCTGCCCGGCGAGGTCATGCCGCCCGCCTCGGGTGAGTCAGCCACCGAACCCCGCACGACGTGGACCGACCTGCGCAAGGGCGCGTTCAGGGAGTACCACCGCCGGTGCCGCGTGAACCCGCACTCCCCGGTTCCCGAGGTGACCTGGGCGGTCAAGGCGAGAGGCAGGATCGTGGGGGCCGCGCGCCTGGCCCTGGTCGACGGCGACCCGGCCGCACGGGAGGTCGGCCTCTGGCTCGGTCGGCCGTACCGCGGTCAGGGCATCTCCGGCGAGGTGGCGTACTGGGCGTTCGCCGCGGCGCAGACCATGGACGCGAAGCGCCTGGTGGCGCGGACGACCGCGCGCTCAGCGATCGTGCGGAAGTCCCTGGAGCGCATCGGTTTCGAGGTGGTCGACAGCGGCGGTGTCCTGGTCGGCACCATCTCGCTGCCCTGACGGAACCCGCCGTGACGCGACCTGCCGTGACGAGACCAGCCATGACGCGACCTGCTCCGACGCGACGAACCAGCCAGGTCAGTCCAGGGTGAGGGCCTCGAGCTCCGCGTGCGTACCCGCGAACACGTTCATGTCGATGTACGGCTCGACGCCCTCGTAGCCGGGTAGCCGGTCGCGGTTCGAGTACTGCCAGACCGTCCAGTCGCGACCGTCGGACAGCTCAGGAGCCCACGCGACCGACCGGATCCAGACGGGCAGGTCCGGGTAGCGGCCCGCCAGGTAGAGGTCGTAGGCCTCCTTCGTCGCGTACACGATCGGGGCGGCGCCGTAGTGCTCCTTGACCCCGGCGACCAGCGGATCCAGGATCGCGTGCACCTCGTCCGGCGTCGGGTGGTCCTCGAAGTACGGGCCGTAGAACTCGAGGTCGATCACGGGCGGGAGGGTGCCGGGGGTCGCGGGGACCTCGGCGGCGAGCTGAGCGGCCTGGTCGGCCCCGGAGCTCTCGAAGCTCATGAAGTGGTACGCCCCGACGAGCAGGTCGGTCTGCGTGGCGGCCGCCCAGTTCTCGGCGAACCGCGGGTCGGTGTGCGAAGCGCCCTCGGTGGCCTTGATCCACGCGAAGTCGAGGTCCTGTGCGGCAAGGACGTCCCAGTCGATCTCCCCCTGGTAGTGCGCGACGTCCACCCCTCGCACGTCGTACCGGGCGGCGAGGATCCGGTTGGGCCAGACGACCCCGTTCGCCACGAGTACGCCGAGCACGGCAAGGGCGGTGACGACCGCCGCCGTCGTCCAGGCCGTCGTCCTCCATCGTGCACTGTGTCTGCTCATTCGCCGGTCGCGCCGCCCGCCAGCTCGGCGGAGACGTCCAGGTGGCCCGCGTGGCGGGCGTACTCCTGCAGCACGTGGAAGCAGATCCAGGCGAGCGTCGGCGGATCCTCGGTGAACCGGCCGCCGACCGCACCTCGCTCGTCCGGCGAGTGCGTCGCGAGCACGTCGGTGGTCACCACGCCACCCGCGTGCAGCGCCTCGAGCAGCTCCTCCAGGCCGACGCCGTCGGGCACCGCCCACGGTCCATGCGGGTCCTCACCGGCGTGGTCACCCCACGGGTGGTCCACCGGCTCCCCCAGGAAGCCCCACCGGAACCAGCGCCGCTCCATGTGCACCAGATGGATCAGCAGCTCGAGCGGCGACCAGCCGGAGGGGAGCCGGGAGGCGCGCAGGTCGGCGTCGGACAGGCTGCGCAGCTTGCGGTCGACGGCGTGCCGGTAGTAGTCGAGGTAGGCGGTGAACAGGGCCGCCGGGTCGGCGGTGTCGAGACGTGGCTCGCGGTCGGAGAGGGGCACGGGGCGAGGCTACTTCGAGGCACTGACAATCTGGTCGCGGAAGTGCTGTGACATCCGTGCCACTGGCGCGTCTGTAGTGCATGAAGCAGACCAGGACCAGGACCTACGGCCTCGCCTCGAACCCCTCGGAGTGGGCGGCGCACCGCCGCGCCGTCGTCTTCTCCGTGCAGCGGATGTTCCCGGGGGTCGACGCGGAGCGGGCGGCGACCGAGGGGCTGGGCGAGCTGTGCCGCCAGATAGTGGTGCACGGCGCCGTCGACCGGCCGGCCGTCGTGTGGTGCGAGGCCGCTGTCGCGGCCGCAGCGCGCCTGCGGACCGGGGCCGGTTCGGCCGCATGAACCGGCGGTGGTGCGCTCCGGCGCCGTCCGACCGTCCGCATCCGCGGATGTCGGACGCACAGGCCTACGGGACCTGTGCGCCCGACACCTTCGTCAGCGCGTGCTGCCGACCTCTGCGACGAACCGTGCGGCCCGCTCGCGCAGACCCAGGATGCGCCGGTCGGTGATCAGCTCACGCATGGCCGGGTCGTTGCCCGCCTCGGTGAACGTCGGCGTGCGCCGTACGTTCCGCGAGCAGACGAACTCGGTGCAGATGAGCGTGCCGATCGTGTTCCCGTTGCGCCCCGAGGCGCCGCCCCTGCGGGCGACGTACAGGGAGACGTCGTCGGCGACGACGACGTCCTCGCACCAGGCGCACACGCCCTTGGTGCGCTTGCTCGACCTGGCCTCGGCGGCGCGCAGCAGCACGCCCGTCGGTTCGCCGTCGAGCTCGAGCACCACGTAGGCGGACAGCGGCGCCTTGCGGTCGTGCCACCCGAGGTAGTCGAGGCGCTCCCAGTCGAGCGTGTCGAGGTCGGGGAGGGTGGCCTGGGCGGCCTCCCGCTTGCTCGCGTTCAGGAAGGACGCGCGGATCTGCTTCTCGGTCAGGGGATTCATGGGTGTCGGCTTCCGGTCGTTCGGAGGCCACCGGCCGGCGTCGGCCGTCGCGAGGTCGCGACGACGCGTCGGTCACCGACTCGTTCGGTGACCGGGCCGGCGGGCGGCAGGGCAGGGGACGGCGCCGCGCCCGCCCTCCGACGTCCGGGACAGCGCGCCCTACCGCGGAGGCGGTCGGTGCGATGTGCTGCCGTAGGTGGTTCAGGAAGGGGTGACGCGGGTCCGGGAACTGCCCGAGCAGGCCGCGACGGCCGCCCCGCATCCCGCGGTGAATACCCGCATCTCTCGCTCCTCGTGTGGTCCCTGAGTCCGGCCGGGCAAGATCGCCGCACAGCCGACCTGTCGATGCTACGACACGGGCCCGGCGCGGTACACGTGCTTTTTGCCACAGGCCGACGGCCCGCGCCGACCGCGTGCGCGCGCCCCGCGCCGACCCGGCTCACGTCCAGGTGGCGGTCTCCGGGTCGACGCCGTTGGCCAGGGCGTTGGCGTCCACGACGGCGCGGAGCCACTCGGCGAGACCCTGCTCGACGTCGTCGTAGAAGGAACGGAAGCCCGGGTCCTCGGTGTAGGAGCGGGCGACGAGGACGTGCATCGAGTGGGTGCAGTCGAAGTAGGCGCCCATCGACGCCCGGTGCCGCTCGGCCAGGGCGTTCGCCCGGCCGCTGCCCGGCGGCACGCCGTCGCGGAGAGCCTTGGCCAGGTCGGTGTGCAGCACCTCGAGATCAGCCATGACGCGACGCCAGTCCTCAGGGCTCCGGTCCGCCGCTCGTTCGGCGTACTGCGCCCACTGCTCGCTGTCGCCCCAGCGTTCCCTGGCCTCGAGCTGCCGGGACGGCTGCCAGGTCGTGCCGAAGATGGCCACCTGCTCGTCGGGCGGGAGCAGGATGCCGGAGCGACGGGCCTCGATCAGCCGGTCCAGGGCGTCCGCCGAACGTTCCAGGCGCGCGATGTGCTCGCGCACGCGGTCCCGCTGCCTCGTCAGCGACTGCTCCGCGTCCTCGGTCGGCGCGTCGAGCAGCTCCGCGATGTCGGCGAGGGGGACGCCGAGCTCACGGTAGAGGCGGACCCGGTGGAGCCGGGCGACGTCGGCGGCGTCGTAGAGCCGGTGCCCGCCGGACGTGCGCTGGGACGGGCCGGCCAGCCCCACCTCGTCCCAGTGGTGCAGCGTCCGGACGGTGACGCCCACGACGGACGCGGCGCCGCCGACGGTCAGGCCGTCCGGC
Source organism: Promicromonospora sp. NPDC060271 (assembly GCF_042726755.1). Classification (NCBI taxonomy): domain Bacteria; kingdom Bacillati; phylum Actinomycetota; class Actinomycetes; order Micrococcales; family Promicromonosporaceae; genus Promicromonospora; species Promicromonospora sp. NPDC060271. Next base: position 17,307 of record NZ_JBHXBG010000061.1, read on the forward strand.
GGCACCGCGTCCGTCCTGCTCCGGTGCGTCATCACGGCAAGTCTCGCAGCCGTCGTGGTCACCGGGGCGGTCTCAGGCCGATGGGCCCTCGATGCCGAGCTCGTCGCGCAGGCTCTGGGCCGCGGCGCCGGCCGGGTCGTAGGGCCGGGCAGCGGTCATGATCACCCGCACGTTCTCCGGCGTGACCACTTCCAGGTCGACGGTGTTCCACGGCGTCTGACGGGGGCCCGTGGTGCTCCCGGGCACCAGCCCTTCGCAGGCCGCCGCGATCTGGTCCACCTGGCTCAGCACGCACGAGAAGGTCACCGTCATGGCCGGCGGGCTGGTCGGGACGGCTGACGGGGCGTCCGCGGGGACGAGCAGGACGTCCTGGAACGCCCACCGGCGCAGATGGGTGACCCGCCCCGGAGCCGCGAAGAACTCGAAGAAGCCGAGCCCGTGCGTCCAGAACTCGACGGAGGCGGCCATGTCCCGGGTGGGGGCGTTCACGAACATCGGCATGCCGTAGATGCCGCGGAACAGCTCGGCGGGCTCGGCGTCCAGCGCGGGTAGGGGCACGGGGCCCATGTCGAAAGCGGGGTAGGTGTCGGTCATGGCGCCAGCGTGACCCCTCACGTGGCGTGAGGTTCAAGCCGGTACGGAATCTCGGTGCGAGCCCGCGTACCCGCGCTGACCGGGACTAGCTGGTCGGTTCCAGCTCAGGCGTCGTCAGGGCTGCCGCCTCGCGGTCGGCCGGGTCCGCGAGGTAGCCGCTGCGCTTGAGCCACCACTCGGCGAGCAGCGTGGTCAGCGGCGGGACGGACGCGGCGAGGGCCACCAGGGTGCGGAACCAGCCCCAGCGCAGCCTGACCGCTACGACCAGCGTGACCGCGACGAACAGCACGAACGCGCCGCCGTGGAGGCGGCCGAACAGCCACACCCCTGCCTCGGTGGTCTCCGTCACGTACTTGAGGAACATGCCGACCAGGAGCCCGGCCCAGGTGAACGCCTCGATCCAGGCGACGATGGCGAACAGGCGGCCGAGGCGGGACATCGCGGGCATGCGGAACCTTCCGGAGGTGAGGCGGCTAGCTCCCCCAGTCTGCCCGACGCCGGACGGTGCTCCGCGCGGTCCGGCTACCGCAGCCGGGACCGGACGGCCGTGCCCGCGCAGGCGATGACGGCGGCCCCGCCGAGCACCGTCGCCCAGGTGAGCTGCTCGTGCAGGAGCACCGCCGCCCAGCAGAGGCCGAGCACCGGCTGGACCAGCTGGACCTGGCTGACCTGCGCCATCGGACCGATCGCGAGGCCCCGGTACCAGGCGAAGAAGCCCAGGAACATGCTCACCACCCCGAGGTAGCCGAACAGCGCCCAGTCGAGCGGGGTGCCCGACGGCGGGTCCTGCACCAGCGAGACACCGGTGAGCAGCGCCATCGGCGCCGCGGCCAGCACGAGCGCCCACGAGATCGTCTGCCAGGCGCCGAGCTCGCGGGCGAGCAGCCCGCCCTCGGCGTAGCCGACGGCGCACGCGACGACCGCCCCGATCAGCAGCAGGTCCGCACCGTGCAGCCCGTCGAGCCCGCCGCCCCGCACGGCGGCGAAACCGACAGCCGCTAGCGCGCCGAGCGCCGCCGTCACCCAGAACGAAGCCCGCGGCCGCTCGCGCGTACGCAGCACTGCCAGCACTGCCGTCACCGCGGGCAGCACCGCGATGATGACGACGCTGTGGCTCGCCGACGCCGTCGCCAGCGCGAACGAGGTGAGCACCGGGAAGCCGAACACCACACCACCCGCGACGACCGCGAGCCGCCCCCACTGCGCGCCCCGGGGCAGCCGCTGCCTGGTCACCCCCAGGGCGACGGCCGCGAGCGCCGCCGCGACGACGGCCCGGCCGCAGGACACGAACAGTGGTGACATGCCCCCGCCGTCGACCACCATGCGGGTGAAGGGGACGGTGAGCGAGAAGGCCACGACGCCGAGGAGTCCCCACCAGAGCCCGGCCCGTGCCGGGGATAGCGGCAGTGCGGTTCGGAGAGTAGCGCTACTGTTGGTTGTCATGTATGACGATAGCAGTGCTCGTATCGTCGCCGGCCTGCTCGAGTGGATCGCCGCCGCCGCGCCGGGGGCCCGGCTGCCGTCCAGCCGGGCCCTCGTGAGGCAGTACGGGGCGAGCCCCGTCACGGTGCAGAAGGCGCTGCACACCCTCGCCGCGCAGGGTGTGGTGGAGACGCGGCCGGGTGTCGGCGCGTTCGTCCGGGCGGTGCGCGTGCCGCGCCCCCACGACTACGGCTGGCAGACGGCGGCCCTCGGCCCACGCACCAGGCCCGTCCAGCAGCTCTCCCGGGCCCTGCACACCGCCCCGAACGACGTGACAGCACTGCACTCCGGCTACCCGGACCGCGAGCTGCTGCCCGAACGCCTCGTGCGGTCGGCGTTCACCAGGGCCGCCCGCAGCGACGCCGCCGTCACCAGGTCGCCCGCCGGCGGGCTGCCCGAGCTGCAGGCGTGGTTCGCCGCCGAGCTGGGTGGCGCGGCACCCGTCGGGATCGCTCCGCCCACGCCCAGCGACGTCGTCGTCTTCCCGGGGAGCCAGTCCAGCCTCAGCACGGTCTTCCGCGCCCTGGCGGGCGCCGGCCGACCGCTCCTCGTCGAGTCACCGACCTACTGGGGCGCGATCCTCGCGGCCGAGCAGGTGGGCGTGCAGCTCGTACCGGTGCCCAGCGGCCCGCACGGCCCGGATCCCGACGAGCTCGCACGTGCCTTCGACCGGACCGGCGCGCGCGCCTTCTACGCGCAGCCGAGCTTCGCCAACCCGACCGGCGCCCGCTGGTCGCCCGGGCTGTCCGACGAGGTGCTGAGGCTGGCTCGCGAGCACGGCGCCTTCGTGATCGAGGACGACTGGGCGCACGACTTCGGGATGACCCACGACGTCGTCCCCCTCGCCGCCCGCGACGACGGCGGGCACGTGGTCTACCTGCGCTCGCTGGCCAAGAGCGTCTCGCCGGCAGTGCGGGTCGCGGGGCTCGTCGCCAGAGGGCCGGCCCGCGAACGCATCCTCGCGGACGCGCAGGCCGAGGCCATGTACGTGAGCGGCATGCTGCAGGCCGTGGCCCTGGACGTCGTGACCCAGCCCGCCTGGCGCGCCCACCTGCGTGGCCTGCGCCAGCAGCTCACGGCCCGCCGGGACCTGCTGCTCGCTGCGCTGCGGGAGCACGCGCCGACCGCCCGGGTCGAGGCGGTGCCGCAGGGTGGCCTGAACCTGTGGGTGCGGCTCCCGGACACCACCGATGTCGCGCGCCTGGCCCGGGACTGCGAGACGGCCGGTGTCATCGTGGCAGCGGGCGACGAGTGGTTCCCCGCCGAGCCGACCGGTGCCTATCTGCGACTCAACTACTCCGGGCCGAATCCCGGGGCCTTCCCGGAGGGCGCACGCGTGCTCGGGGAGATGCTGGCGCGGCAGGGCTGAGCCCTCCCTGCGATGACCATGCACCTGCTGCCACGCGGACCCGTCTCCTGGCAGCAGGTGCATGGTCGACGGTGGCCAGCGGCTACTTCGGCGGCAGCGAACCGGCGTGGTCCACGCCCCGCCGTACCCAGCCGGCCAGCTCTTCCTCGGTGCCGAGGTCGTCCGGCCCTACCGACAGCCAGCCGGCCATGACGCGCGCGCCCATCACGGCGCGTGTCGCGGTGGTCGTGCGCTCGAGCTCCTCCGCGGCGTCGGGCCCGACGCGCACCAGGATCCCTTCCGAGCCGCGCACCGCCACCGCGAGGTTGCCGTTCACCAGGAAAGACAGTCCGCCGAACATGCGGCGCTCGGTGACGGCGGGCACGCCGTCCAGGACGGTTCGGATCTCGTCCGCGAGCGCCAGGTCGTAGGCCATGCCCACGAGGCTACGCCCGCGTCACCGGGAGCGGACCGGGACCCGCTGCAGCCGGAACAGCCGCACCACCCGGCCGGAGTCCCGTTCGTACCCGCGGTACCCCGGCCACTGCGCCTCGATGAGGGCCCAGGTGGCGTCGCGCTCGTCGTCCCCGATGAGGGTCGCGCGGACCGGGATCCGCCGTCCGCCCACGCTGATGCTCGCGTCCGGGTGGGCGAGCAGGTTGTACGTCCAGGCCGGGTGCCGCCCCTGCGCGAAGGCCGACCCGGCGACGATCGCCCGCCCGGGCCCGTCGGGCGTGTACATGAGGTAGGTGTCGCGTGGCTCGCCCGACCGCGCACCGGTCGTGTGCAGCACGAGCGACGGCACCAGCAGGGCGCTGACCTGCAGCCGCCCTCGGGAGAGCCAGGCGAGTGCCCGTTCGGCCGGCGGCAGCAGCACGGGGCCGACGGCGCGGAACGCTCGCGTGCGGGTCAGGGGGGCGACCGCCGTCCGGACGGTGCGCAGAATGCTGGCCATCTGTCCATCATCTGGCTCCGGGCACCCGTCGGCACGGCCGCGCGGGGTACCGTCTCGACCGGCGCTTGTCTGTCCGCTTCCCCACCCTCTCCGCCTGGAGGAGTCATGACCACCACCCACGAGTCCGTCACCACCCCGGAGGGTGTCGTCGCACCGCGATTCCGTCCGCCGGCCGGCGCCTCCAGCTCAGCGACCCTGTCGCTCGACGGGGAGTGGCGGTTCCGCCTGTTCCCGCATCCCGAGACGGGTGTCGACCGCGCCGAGCGCGGCGACGACTGGGACCGGCTCGTGGTGCCCGGGCACTGGCAGCTCGCCGGGGCTCCGCACGCGTGGCCCTACGGCGTACCCGAGTACAACAACGTGGACTTCCCGTTCCCGGTCAATCCCCCGTACGTGCCGGACGACAACCCGACGGGCGAGTACCGCACGACGCTCCGGGTGCCCGCCGACTGGCCGACCGACGGGCGCACCCTCCTGCGCTTCGAGGGTGTGGACTCCTGGTTCCAGGTGGCGCTCGACGGTGAGCTGCTGGCCACGTCGCACGGCTCCCGCCTGCCCACCGAGGTGGACCTGACCGGCCGGCTGCGCGCGGGAGGCGAGCACCTGCTCGCGGTCCGCGTCACCAAGTGGTCGGCCATGTCGTACATCGAGGACCAGGACCAGTGGTGGCTGTCCGGGATCTTCCGCAGCGTCACGCTGGAGCACCGGCCGGACGGCGCGCTCGACGACGTCCGGGTGCGCGCCGACTACGACCACACGACCGGCGTCGGCACGCTCCGGGTGGACGCGGCGACGGTGGTGGCCGCCCGCGGCGCGGTCGCGGCACGGGTAGCGGTGCCGGAGCTCGGCGTCGAGGGGGCGGCCGGCGAAGAGCTGCGGGTCGCCGTCGAGCCGTGGAGCGCCGAGCGGCCGCGGCTGTACGACGTGGTCGTGTCGACGGACAGCGAGACGGTGACCCTCGCCGTCGGCTTCCGTACCGTCTCCATCGAGGACGGGGTGTTCCTCGTCAACGGCCGGCCGATCAAGCTGCGCGGCGTCAACCGGCACGAGTTCGACCCGCTGCGTGGCCGTGCCGTGACGCCCGAGCGGATGCTCGAGGACGTGCTGCTCATGAAGCGGCACCACATCAACGCCGTCCGCACGAGCCACTACCCGCCGCACCCGCACTTCCTCGACCTGTGCGACAGCTACGGCCTGTACGTGATCGACGAGAACGACCTCGAGACGCACGGTTTCGTCGGCGAGGGCTGGGCCGGCAACCCCACCGACGACCCGGCCTGGACGGACGTGCTCGTCGACCGGGTCACCAGGACGGTGAGCCGCGACGCGCACCACGCGAGCGTCATCATGTGGTCGCTGGGCAACGAGGCGGGCGGCGGACGCAACATCGAGGCGATGGTCGACGCCGTCCGGGCGCTCGACCCGAGCCGACCGATCCACTACGAGGGCGACTACTCGAGCGAGCACGTGGACGTCTACTCGCGGATGTACGCCGAGAGCACGGAGGTCGAGCTGATCGGCCAGCGCATCGAGCCGCCGCTGGAGCGCGCCGACGCCGATGCCCGCCGTCGGGCGATGCCGTTCCTGCTGTGCGAGTACGCGCACGCGATGGGCAACGGGCCGGGCGGTCTCGCCGACTACGACGCGGCCTTCGACCGGCACGCGCGCCTGCTCGGCGGGTTCATCTGGGAGTGGATCGATCACGGCCTGGCCCGCACCGACGCCGACGGGAACCCGTTCTTCGCGTACGGGGGCGACTTCGGCGAGCGGTTCCACGACGGGACCTTCGTCGCCGACGGCCTGGTCCTGCCCGACCGAACGCCTTCGCCGGGCCTGCTGGAGACGGCGGCGGTGTACGCGCCGATCCGGATCGACCCCCAGCCCGACGGGACGCTGCTCGTCCGCAACCGCTACGCGTTCCGCGACACGAGCCACGCGGAGCTCAGGTGGACCCTGCACAGCGGCGCGGAGGAGCTCGCGACGGGCACTCTCGACGTGGTGCTGGAGGCCGGGACCGGGACGGTGGTGCGGCCGCCGTCCGACCTGGTGCTGCCGGAGCCGGGCGAGGCCCCGGTCTGGTGGACCGTGCGCGCCGTCCAGCACAAGGCGGAGGCGCTCGAGGAGGCGTGGCTCGAGCCCGGCTTCGAGCTCGGCGCCGGCCAGCTCCTCCTCGTCGAGCCCGCGCCGCTCACCGCTCCGGTGGGTCGGGTGTCCGAGGAGGCCGACGGCGGGTTCCGCGCCGGTCCCGCCCGGTTCGACGGGCGCGGTGACCTCCGCGAGCTCGCCGGCCGGACGGTGCGCGACTTCCGGGTCGACGCCTGGCGCGCGCCGACCGACAACGACCGCCGCGCGGGGAACTGGCTGGGGACGTCCGACGAGGAGAAGTGGCGCAAGGCGGGTCTGCACCTGCTCGCCGAGCGCAAGGGCGGGGTCGCCGTCAGCGCCGACGGGGCGCTCGAGATCGACGCCAGGATCGCGGGACCGGCGACCCGCTCGGGCTTCGTGACGCGGTATCGCTGGCAGCCCGTCACCGACGCACCGGACGCGGTGGACCTGATCGTCGACCTTCGGCCGGAGGGCCGCTGGCCCGAGAACGTGGCTCGCCTCGGCGTGCGGCTCGCACTCGACGAGGCGGCGGCCGCCGAGACGGGTGTCCGCTGGACGGGCCTCGGGCCGGACGAGTCGTACGCGGACTCGAAGCAGGCGGCGCTCGGCGGTTCGTGGCAGCACACCGTCGCCGACTGGCAGACCCGGTACACCCACCCGCAGGAGAACGGCGCACGCCGGGGGGTCACGAGCGCCGTCCTGTCCTTCACCGACGGGACCGGTCTGCGGATCGACGCACGGGACGTGACGGTCGGCGCCCGGTCGCAGCTCGGGATCGAGCTGTCGCTGCGCCCCTGGTCCGACGAGGCGCTGGACCGTGCCGCCCACCCGCACGAGCTCGTGCCGGACGGCAGGCTGTGGCTGCACCTCGACGCGGCACAGCACGGCGTCGGCAGCGCCGCGTGCGGCCCGGGCGTCCTGCCGAACGCGCAGCTCCACGCGGCGCCCGTCCGGATGCGGCTGCGCTTCACCACCCTGTGAACACGTGCCCGCCCCGCGCCGCGGGGCGGGCATGATGTATACAAGGGCGGACATACAAGTGCGACGACGAGACGACGACGAGAGGTGCGGCCGTGAAGATGGGCTTCCGCTGGTACGGCGAGGGCAACGACACAGTGACCCTGGATCAGGTGCGTCAGATCCCTGGCGTGGAGACCATCGTGTGGAGCCTGCACCACAAGCAGGCCGGTGAGGTCTGGGAGCAGGCGGAGATCGACGCGGAGGTCGCCCGCATCACCGGCCTGTCGGACGAGGCCCGCGCCAAGGGCGTGACGAAGACGTTCGACGCCGAGGTGGTCGAGTCGGTCAACGTCCACGAGTCGATCAAGCTCGGCCGGACCGTTCTCGGGATGAGCCGCGACGAGGCGATCGCGAACTACGTCACGACCATCGAGCGGCTCGGCCGCGCCGGCGTGAAGGTCGTCTGCTACAACTTCATGCCCGTCTTCGACTGGCTGCGCACCGACCTGTGGCACCCGCTGCCCGACGGTTCGACCGCGCTGTACTACGAGAAGGCGGTCGTCGACAGGATGTCGCCGGAGAGCCTCATCGCTGACATGGAGGCGAACACGCACGGGCTGACCCTGCCCGGCTGGGAGCCGGAGCGCCTGGCGAGCTTCCACGAGCTCAACGAGGCCTACGTGGGCGTCACGCACGACGACCTGTACGCGAACTACCAGTACTTCCTCGAAGCCGTGATCCCCACGTGCGAGGAGTACGACGTCAAGCTCGGCGTCCACCCCGACGACCCGCCGTTCGACGTCTTCGGCTGGCCGCGCGTGGTCTCCAGCAAGGAGCGCATCGCCCGGGTGCTCGACCTGCACCCCAGCCCGTACCACGGCCTGACGCTGTGCCTGGGCAGCTTCTCCGCCAACCCGGAGCACGACGCCGTCGACGCCGTACGGACCTTCATGGACCGCATCCACTTCTCGCACGTGCGCAACATCAAGCACTTCGACAACGGCGACTTCACCGAGGTGGCCCACCGCGCCGTCGAGGGCAGCGTCGACACCACCGGGATCATGAAGGCGTACGCGGAGGCCGGCTACCAGGGCTACATCCGGCCCGACCACGGACGCCACCTCTGGGACGAGAACACCACGAACAAGCCCCGCCCCGGGTACGGCCTCTACGACCGGGCGCTCGGCATCCAGTACCTGCTCGGCGCATGGGACGCGTTCCGCTACCAGGCCTGAGGGGCAACGCCCGTCCGATCTTCTGGGGCCGATTTTCCGTGGCGGTCGGCTCCGGCTCGGGTCCACGATGCTCGTATGGACCCACAGGAACAGGCCGAAGAAGCCCTGACGACGCGCTGGACGCAGTCCACAGTCTTCCCCGACATGTGGACCGACCCCGACGACGACCCGCGCGAGACCGATAGCCCGACCGACGAGCGCGGGCTGCTGCTGGACTACCTCCGCTACTACCGGCTCACCCTGGAGATGAAGTGCGGAGGGCTCGACGCCGAGCAGCTCGCCCGCCGGTCGGCCCCGCCGTCCACCATGTCCCTGCTCGGTCTGGTGCGGCACCTCGCCGACGGCGAGCGGCATCTGCGCCGCGTCATGGCGGGCGAGGACGCTCCCGACCTGTACCGCACGGAGGAGGACCGCGAGGCGGAGTGGAACGGCGCGGTCGCCGACCCGGCGGTCGTCGAGGACGCCTGGCAGGCCTGGCACGCCGAGATGGACGCCACCGACCGCTACCTCGACGGCGTCCCCGACCTCGGCACGTGGAACGCCGGCACGTCCGACCTCGGACCGGAGGGCGGCGACCTGCAGCTTCGAGATGCGCTCCTGGGGCAGATCGTCGAGTACGCCCGACACTGCGGGCACGCCGACATCCTGCGCGAGCGGATCGACGGCCGCGTCGGCCAGTGACCGGCGTGGTGAACCGAGGGTGATGTCCGTCCGGTGCGGGCCGGCTGCCTTGCGGCTGCGTCCCGTGGTGGGACTCTGGAAGGGACTGACGCCCCGCGGCGCGCCCTGCGGTGCGGTCACCGCCGGTCACGAGGGAGTGAGACAGCGATGGTCACTGTGCGCAGTGTGTATCCGAGCTTCTCGGCGAACGACATCGACGCGGCCCGCACGTTCTACGCGGACACGCTGGGGATGCGGGTGACGGCTCTCCCCGAGGGTGGGGGCCTTGCGCTCCATCTCGACGGCGGCACCTCGGTGTTCGTGTACGCCAAGGAGAACCACACCCCGGCGTCGTTCACGGTCCTGCACCTCACCGTCGACGACGTCGACGTCGTGGTGGACGAGCTCACCGCCAAGGGCGTGAAGTTCGAACGCTACGAGGGTTTCGAACAGGACGAGAAGGGCATCGTGCGCGGGTTCATGGAGGGAGGCGACGGCGCCTGGTTCACCGATCCGGCGGGCAACGTCATCGGGCTCGCCGACGGCGGAGGATTCGAGGCGGCCCTCAGCCGGTAGTCGGGCGCGGTATCGGACTCGGTACCATCTGGCCCTATGTCACCCACGTTCGTCCTGGTCCACGGCGCTTTCGCCAACTCGTTCTCGTTCGCGCCGCTCCAGGCGGAGCTCGCCCTGCTGGGTCACCGCTCGGCTGCGGTCGACCTGCCAGGGCACGGCTTCGCGGCGACCTATCCGGCCGCGTACCAGGCGCCGCAGGACCTCGCGGGGCTGGCGACCGCGCCAGGCAGCATCAAGGGCGTCACCCTGGCCGACAACGCCGCCCGGGTCATCGAGGCGCTCGAGCGCGCCAAGGAGCACGGCCCGGTGATCCTGGTCGGTCACAGCAGGGGCGGCGCCACGCTGACCGCGGTCGGCAACGCCCGTCCGGACCTGATCGACCGCATCGTGTACGTCTCCGCGTGGGCGCCGGTGGATCTCGGAGTGGGCGAGTACTACGCCGAACCCGAGATGGCGTCCGTCGACGCCGGGGTCCTCGCCGGGGTGCTGGCGGCCGACCCCGCCGCCGTCGGCCTGCTGCGCGCCAACTTCCGCACCGCGGACCCGGCGACGCTCGCGGGCCTCAAGGAGGCGTTCCTCGCCGACGGCACCGACGACGAGTTCTTCGCCTTCCTCAACACCTTCCAGCCGGACGAGAACCTGGACGCGGGCACGTCGGCGGACCGGGTCCAGGCCGCGACCTGGGGCACGATCCCGCGGACATACGTGCGGCTCAGCGGCGACACGAGCATCCCGGTCGCGATGCAGGACCGGATGATCCGCGAGGCCGACGCGCTCACCCCGGACAACCCGTACGACGTGCACACCCTCGAGTCCAGCCACCTGCTGTGGCTGGTCCGGCCGCGCCCGGCGGCGGAGCTCCTGGCGAGCCTGGCCGGCTAGCCGGCGCCCCGCGGCGTGCCTCGTGGTCGTCGACTGGATCGCCCCGTGCGCGGAATGCGTATTGCGGTGAAATGCGCGAATCTGTAGGTAGGCCGCGTTCCGTGCGGCTCGACGGAGGTACAGGTCCATGTCCGATAACACCATCCCTCCTTCGGCCGACGCCGCCGCGCGGCGGACCAAGAACAGCAGAGCCGTGCAGCTCCTGGCCCGAGGCGGCTACGTCGCCTCCGGTGTGCTGCACGTGCTGGTCGCCTGGCTGGCCGTCCAGCTCGCGCTCGGCCAGCCGGAGGGCCAGGCGGACGAGTCCGGCGCCTTCCGCACCCTGGCCCAGATGCCCGGCGGCGAGGTGGTGCTCTGGGCGGTCGCCGTCGGCTTCGCGGCGCTCGCCGTCTGGCAGCTCCTCACCGCCGCCGTCGGCGTACCGAACGCGGGCAACCAGGCAGGCGAGCGGGCCAAGAGCGCGGCCAAGGGTGTGCTCTACGCGGCGCTGGCGGTCTCCGGGGTCAGAGCCGCGCAGGGCACCGGTGGATCGGGCAGCAGCGAGGAGAGCATGACCGCACGGGTCCTGGAGATGCCGGGTGGTCCGCTGCTCGTGGGCGCCGGCGGCCTGGCCATCGTCGCCGTCGGCGTCTACCACGTGGTCAAGGGAGCGCGGAAGAAGTTCCTGCGGGACCTCACGGGAACCGGCGGAGGTTCGGTCGGGCAGGTCGTGGTGCGGCTCGGACAGGTGGGTTACGTCGCCAAGGGAGTCGCGCTCGGCGTCGTCGGCGGGCTGATCGTGGCAGCGGCCGTGACCACGGACCCCGCACAGGCCGGCGGGCTCGACGAGGCGCTGCGCACGATGCGCGACCAGCCGTTCGGCACGGCGCTGCTCATCGTGATCGGGCTGGGGATCGGCGCGTTCGGCGGTTACTCGTTCGCGCGGGCACGGTTCGCGCGCCTCTGAGCCGTCCGCCGCCGGAACGGGGCGAGCGTGGCGCGCAGCTGATCGGCAGCGCCCCAGTCGTCGTCGAACTGCGCGACGACCGCCAGGTGCTGGCGGAGCTGGAGGATCGGCATGCGTTCACGCCAGCCGGCGTCGAGCGAGGTCAGCTCCGCGTACAGGTCGAAGAAGGCGTGCGCCTCGGGCGGTGGCGCGGTCGTCCACAGGTGAGCCAGATCGACCTCCGCCCATGTGTACGAGACCGCCGGGTCGATCAGAGCCGGCTGCCCGTCGGGCGCGGCCAGGACGTTCTGCGCCCACAGGTCGCCGTGCGTGAGGCAAGCGGTCTTCGCGGGGAGCAGCTCGGGCAGCCGGGCGCACAGCCGCTCGAGCGCCGACCGGTCCGCGGCGTCGAGCGCCGCCTCGACGCGGGGCTCGTCCAGCCAGCGCAGCAGCCGGTGCCGGGCGAAGAACGCGAAACCGTCGTCGGTCCAGGTGTTGACCTGCCGACGGCGGCCCAGCCAGTTGTCGCGATGCCAGCCGAACCGGTCGTGAGCGGTGCCCGTGTGCAGGCGAGCGAGGGTGTGCGCGAACTGCTCCCAGAAGGCCTCCGAGCTCGGCCTGGGCCGGAGCACCGAGAGCACGAGCAGGTCGCGGCTCGCCAGGAGCACCTCCGGCGTCATGACACCCCCGTGGGTGCGCAGCGCGTGCAGACCCTCGGCCTCCGCTGCGAACGCGTCGTCCGACGGCGGTTCGGCGAACGCCTTGACGAACACGGACGTGCCGTCCGCACGGGTCGCGAACCCCGCCGTCGCCGCGAGCCCGCCGGTCGCCGGCTCGACCGTGACGACGTCAGTGAACTCGGTCGCGTCGAGCCGATCGACCAGCAGCGACGTCGGATCCACCACGGGCGTGCTCCTCTCGACGGCTCCGCCGCGAGTGGCGAGGCGTCCGCATTCAAGCACGTGGCCCGCCCGCTCCGCCCTCGCACAAGGCCGCTGGACCGAAGCAAGGACCCTGCTCCGTGACACCGGAAC
>NZ_JBHXBG010000062.1:0-29626 GCF_042726755.1 Promicromonospora sp. NPDC060271
GGCGGGGGGGGGCGGGGGGTTCGGGGGGGGGGGGGGGGGGGGGGGGGCGGGGGCCGGCGGGGGCGCGTCCTCGGTGGTGGCCGGGGGCGGTGGTGCCGGGGACCCAGCCGGCCACACCACGCGGGCCGATCCACCGCCGAGCCTGGTCGGCTCGGCGACGGCGGTGAGGCGGCCGCCCGGGCCGATCTCGATGGCGGTCGCGGCCCCGATCGCGTTGGCCGTCGGCCGGAGCGTGTGCCCGTACCCGGTCAGCGCCGTGCCGTAGCTGTCGACGAAAGCCTGCTCGGCGGTCGTGCGCGCCGAGTTCTGCGGCGCCGCTCGCGGGGCGGCGATCGCTTCCTCGATGGTCATGCCCAGGTCGATCCGGTTGATCAGCATCTGCGTGACCGTGTTGATGATCTGCGACCCGCCCGGCGAACCGAGCGCGAGCACCGGGCGCCCGTCCTTCAGCACGATCGTCGGTGACATGGACGAGCGCGGGCGCTTGCCGGCCTCGAGCCGGTTCGGGTCGGTGGCGCTGTACTCGATGCTGAAGTCCGTCAGCTCGTTGTTCAGGATGAACCCGCGTCCGGGCACGACGATCCCCGAACCGCCGATCTGCTCCAGCGTCAGCGTGTACTCGACCACGTTGCCCCACCGGTCGACCGCCGTCAGGTTCGTGGTCGACGGGCTCTCGGTGTCCTCGGGGACGACGCCCTCCGCGCCGGGGGTGGCGCACACGCCGTCGTACGACCTGGCGTCACCCGCCGTCACGGGCTTGGCAGCCGCCGTCGTGGGGTTCAGCAGGCAGGCCCGCTCCTTGGCGAACTTGTCGTCCAGCAGCCCGGCCACCGGGACGTCGACGAAGTCGCCGTCGCCCAGGTAGGCGGCACGATCCGCGAACGCCAGGGCGCTCGCCTCGATGTAGTGGTGCAGCACCGCCGGGTCGTCCTGCGCGCCCAGGTCGAACTGCTCGAGGATGTTGAGCGTCTCGCCGACGGTGGTCCCGCCGGACGCCGGCGGTGCCATCCCGTAGATGTCGTACCCGCGGTACGAGGAGGAGACCGCATCCCGGTCCACCACCTCGTAGGCAGCGAGGTCCTCGGTGGTCATCGAGCCCGCCGGCACCGGGAGCGTGGTCCCGGTCGCGACGGGCGGAGCCTGCACCGCGTCCGCGATGTCCTGCGCGAGTGCTCCCTCGTAGAACGCCTCGACGCCGCCGTCGGCGATCGTCCGGTAGGTCTGAGCCAGGTCCGGGTTGCGGAACACGGATCCGATCGCCGGGGCCTGGCCGCCCGGCAGGAACAGGTCGCTGGTGGACGTCAGGGCCTGGAACCGCGCCTGGTTCATCAGCGTCTGCTCATGGAAGAGCTTGTCGACGACGAAGCCCTCCTCCGCCACGTTCGTCGCCGGGCGCAGCGTCTCGCTCAGAGACCTGGTGCCCCACCGCTCCAGCGCGCGCTCCCACGTCGCGGGAGTTCCGGGGACGCCGACGCTGACGCCGCCAGTGACCAGGTCCGGGTAGAACGGATAGGACTTGCCGGTCGCCGGGTCGATGAAGTCGTCGTGCTTGATCGCCGACGGCGCCGTCTCGCGCCCGTCGATGGTCTCGACCTGTCCGGACGCGGCGTCGTAGTGGACGAAGAACCCGCCGCCGCCGATCCCGGCGCTGTACGGGTCGGTCACGCCGATCGCCGCTGCCATCGCGACGGCGGCGTCAGTGGCGTTGCCACCTCGGCGGAGCATCTGCAGACCGATCTCGGAGACGACCGGGTCGAGCGAGCTCACCGCGCCGCCGTACCCGGTCGAGGTGGGCACCTTCTGCGGCTCGGGCTTCGTCTCGATGGCCGCGGCACCGAGCGGGCCCGCCGAGATGGCACCGGCCAGCAGCAGGGCGAGCGCGCCGGTGACTGGTGATGGACGAACGGGGAATCTCTTACGCATTGGGTTTCCGGGCTCCTGACCTGTGTGGATGCGGGATGGCACCGACTCAGACGGACAGCGGGCCCAGGAAGTTGTGGGCAGGATGAAATTGGTGCACCGGATGAGATCCGGTCTGATCGGATCAGAGATCGAAGAGCGTCGGCTGCTCCAGGTAGACGCCTTCCGTCTCCAGCATCCGCACCTTGGTGCGGGGACCGCCACGCGCCGAGAACCCGCCGATGCGGCGGCCCGCCGCCAGTACGCGATGGCACGGCACGATGGGCGGGAACGGGTTGCGGCCCATGGCCTGCCCGACGGCCTGGGCGGCCCCTGGCGCGCCCAGCTTGGCCGCGACCTCGCCGTACGTGCGGGTCTCGCCCGGAGGGATGGCGCGGACCACCTCGTAGACGCGACGGTCGAAGTCGGGCACGGCGCTCATGTTCAGGGGGACCTCCGCGAGGTCCCCGACGCCGTCGCCGAGCAGCCGGACGAGCGCCGCGGCGACCGGTGCCACCGCCGCGGGTGAGGCCTCGACGGCGCCCGGGTACCAGCTCCGCACGGCGCCCCGCACCTGCTCTGCGCCGCCGTGGGGCAGTGCCGAGCCGACGATCTCCGCGTCCTCGTTCCAGACGAGCGCGCACTCGCCGATCGCGGTCGGGATCACCGCGAACTCGAGCCTGTTCCGGTCCATGCGCCACACGATAGGCGGGCACACTGACATGCGGTCCGCAACGCTGCGCGGCCTGACATGCGGTCCGCAACGCTGCGCGGCCCGCAAAATCACCGGCGTCCCGGACCGGCACATGACGCCGGATGCGCGAGCGGAACCGTGATATCCCGCGTCAGGGCCGCCCACCTAATCTCAGCGCATGACGCAGCACAGCGCGGTGTTCCGTGTACTGGCCCTCGCCCTCGCCACCTCGTTCGCCACGACGTGCCTCGCCGTCGGAGCGGCTCCGCCGTCGCGGGCCGAGGAGGCCCGCGCGGTTACCACCGGACCGGGCTCCGTGCCTCGCTACGAGGACTACGTCGCCCTCGGCGACTCCTGGACCGCGGACGTCGTCCTGCTCGACGGACGCGGCACCCCCGACACCCGCTACGCGCCGCTCGGCTGCGCACAGTCCAAGGTCAACTATCCGAAGCTCGTCGAGCGGACGATCCAGCCGACGACGTTCCGCGACGCCTCGTGCGGGGCCGCGACCACCGAGCACTTCGCGAACAGCCAGAGCGTGCTGCTCGGCACCAACGAGCCCCAGTTCGCGCGCCTCACGGCGACCACCGACCTCGTCACCGTCGGCATCGGCGGGAACGACGCCGGCATAGCGGCCGCGGGCCTCGACTGCCTCGGACTCGTGCCGCTCACGCCGATCACCGACATCGGCATCGGCCTGCCGCTGGGTGGCTGCAAGGCCAAGTACACCCGCGGCGGCGTGGACCAGCTCAGCCGGCAGATCGACGCGTCGGAGGACAAGCTCGTCGCCGCGTTCGAGGGCATCCGGGCGATCTCGCCGAACGCGCGCATCCTCGCGGTCAACTACATGGACGTCGTGCCCGACCACGGCTGCTTTCCCCGCCTGGCCGCGTCCGACACCGACATGAAGTACATCTCGGCGAAGTTCCGCGAGCTCAACGCGATGATCGACCGGGCCGCCGCGCGTGCCACCGTGGAGGTGGTCGACACGTTCGCCTCGACCGGTGGCCACGACCTCTGCACCGGGCCGTTCGACCGGTACGCGGAGGCGTACGGGGTCTCGCTCAACGGGGTGGCCGTCGGCGTTCCCGCGCATCCGAACTCGGCGGGTGCCGAGGCCCAGGCACGTGCGGTGATCGCCCACCTCGGCGGGTGAGCCGGCCCGGCGTCGGCGCGCCCATGGTGCCGGCGCCGGGCCCGGTCAGGCGTTCCGGTCGGTGAACGCGCTGCGCAGCCGGGCCGGCGTCGTGCCGAGGGTGACGCGCACGGTCCTGGTCAGGTGCGCCTGATCGGCGAAGCCCAGGTCTCCCGCGATCCCCGCGAGGTCGTCGTCGCCTGCCTCCAGCCGGGCCAGCACCCGGCTCACGCGCACCCGGTTGCGAAATCTGGTGAGGCTGACACCGGTCTCGGCCACGAAGACGCGGCTGAGGTGCCCGGGCGAGACCTTCAGTGCGCGGGCGAGGCTCACCAGGTCGTGCGATGCGGGTGCGTCGTCGAGGACGGCCTCACGCGCGTGCACGACGAGCCGCGTCCGCGAAGCGCGGGCGGCGGGCGTCCGGGCGGCCCCGCCGTCGTCGTCCGACGCCGAGGTGCGTGCCGCGGCCGTCACCGTGCGGACCAGGCGTTCGGCGGGATCCGCCGCGTCGTGCGCCGTCCGGAGCAGGAGCCGGTGAGCCAGCTCGGTCACGCCGTCGACCCGCACCGTGGTGGACCTGGGCCGGTCGCCGGTGATCTCGTGCCAGAGGGCGGCGCCGACCGAGACGAACGTGCACACGTCACCGCCGGACGGATGCGCGAAGCGCTGGTCCAGGCCAGGGACCTGCGTGTAGCCCTGCGTCACGTCGACAGCCTGCTCGACGCCGCCGTTCACCAGCCGGAAGTGCCCCCGCCGGGCGAGGACGATGCCGAACGACTCGACCGGCTCGGCCGGCGACCATCCGCGGTGGTCGTCGGAGCACGCCACGACCCGCACCGAGTACTCGGGTGCGGTGAGGACGGGCGTGGCACGGCGCACGACCCCACCGTAGGCGGGGTCACCGACACTCCGGTCCGGGCTTCGAGACCGGTCCGGATCCGAGGCCGGGCGCCGGACAAGGATCTTCAAGACGCCCGCCGCCCGCCGTCGGACACTGGGGCCGTGCGGAAGCCCCTGCTCCTCGCGGTGCTCCTCACCGCCCAGACCATGGCCTCGATGGACGGCTCCATCGCCAACGTCGCCCTGCCCGCGATCCAGCGGGACCTGGACGCGACGGGCGCTGTGCAGCAGCTCGTGCTCTCGGGATACCTGGTGGTCCTCGCCAGTCTCATCGTCGCCGGGGCGCGCCTGGGGGACCTGGTCGGGCACCGCAGAGCTTTCCAGTGGGGCCTCGCGTTGTTCACCGTCGCATCGCTGGCCTGCGGCCTCGCACCGATACCGGCCTTCCTGGTCGTGGCCCGTGCGATCCAGGGTGCGGGGGCGGCGCTGCTGATCCCACAGGTGTTCTCCCTGATCCAGCACCACTTCCAGGGACCCGAACGACGGCGCGCCATCGGCACGTACTCCCTGGTGCTCGCCCTGGGCGTCGCACTGGGGCAGCTGCTCGGCGGGCTCCTGGTCTCGGCGGACCTGTTCGGGCTGTCGTGGCGACCCGTGTTCCTCGTCAACGTGCCGGTCGGCCTGCTGCTGCTCGCGGCGGTGGCGCGGGTGCTGCCGCCGACCCGCGCCGGGCACGGGGCCGGACGGCTGGGAGCTCGCCGGTTCGACGTGTCCGGGACCGTCGTCCTCGCGTTCGGCATGGCCGCGTTCACGACGTCGCTCACGGTGGGCCGGGAGGCCGGCTGGCCGTGGTGGACGTGGGCCGTCCTCGGCGGATCGGTGGTGCTGCTCACGTGGTTCGTGCGGCACCAGCTCCGGACGGAGCATCCCCTGCTCGACCTCGTCGTGCTGCGGCCCCGCGGGATGAGGTCCGGGCTGCTCGCGTGTGCCGTCGTGATGGGCTGCTACGCGGCTCTGCTCTTCACGTTCACCCTGCACGTGCAGGACGGCCTGGGCTGGACGCCGTTCGCCGCAGGCCTCGCGTTTCTCCCGTACACGATCGGCTTCGGCGCCATGAGCCTGACCTGGACCCGGCTGCCGGAGCACGTCGCTCGGACGCTGCCCGTGGCGGGGCCCGTCGTCCTGGCGGCTGTCGTGGCCGCGGTCGCGAGCGGTGCCTCACCCTGGACTCTCGCGCCGCTCCTCGTCCTGGCAGGGGCAGGCCATGCGGGCGGGTACAGCCCGCTGATCGCGAGCCTGTCCGGCATGGTCCCGCCCCACCAGGCGTCCGCGTTCTCGGCGCTCAACACGACCGGTCCGCTCGTCGCACAGACGGTCGCGATCGCCGCGATCGGCGGGATCTACCTGGCTGCCGGCCTGCCCTGGGCGCTCGGCACGACGGCGGTGACGCTCCTGGCCGGAGCGGGCTGTGCGGCGGTCAGTCGGCGGGCCAGCGAGCAGCGAGGCTGATCGCCTTCTCCGTGGCGTCCGGTCCGCTGCTCGCCGTGGCGCTCAGGTCTCCCGCCGCGGCCAGGCCGTCGGCGAAGCCCACCGCGTAGGTGGTGACCGGTGCGGCCGGCCGGGCGACGGAGTGCGCCGCGTCGCGGGCGAGGTCGAGCACCGCTCCGACGTCGACCGTCCCCGGCGGGAGCCCGAGCTCCGCCTCCAGTGCCTCGACCCAGCTCTCGAGATCCGTCATCTCGGGTCCTTCCGGTAGTCGGCGGTCGCGGCGCCGAGGCGCTCCGCGTCCGCGGGGGTGTCGATGTCGTCGCTCCAGCCTGCCGGGTCCGGTACCTCCGCGCAGCGAAGCTCGCCGACCAGGCGTCTCATCGAGGCGCCTGCCGGCTCGATACCGGCGAGCGCCGAGACGAGGGCGGTACGGCGGTAGATCCCCACCAGCCACTGGGCCCTGCCCTCGCGCACCAGGTACGCGCCGTCCGTTGGTTCACGTGAAACGGCCTGCTCCAGGAGCGTGGTCGCTCCCGCGGCGTGCGGCACGTCCACCGCCAGGACCAGGACCCATGGCGCGCCCGCCGCGGGCAGGGCTCGCAGCCCTGCGGCGAGGCCTGCGACCGGCCCGCCGAACGGCGGGTCCTCCTGGGTGAGCACCGGTCGCGGCCGGACGCCGGTCAGGGCGTCGGCGAGCTCCGGCGGGCCCACCACCACCGCTGTCCCGGCTCGGCTGCTCGCTGCGAGCGCGCGGTCGAGCAGCCGCTCGCCCTCGACGACGAGTCCGGCCTTGGCGGTCTCGCCCAGCCGGGTTGTGCCGCCCAGCCTGGTAGCCCGTCCGCCGGCCAGCACGACGGCGTCGTACGCGATCCCAGCGGACGTCTTGGCGTGATTCGTCATCGCAGCATCAGCACCTGGACGATGTCCCCGGGACCTATCTTCTCGACGTCCGGCGGGACGAACGCCAGACCGTCGGCGGTGGCGAGCGCGGACAGCGAGTGGTGGGAGCCGGCGGGAACGACGCCGACGGGTCCCGGCGCGGTGCCGGCGGCGTCGGGCAGCGGAACGACCCGGACCGGGACCACGAGCAGCCGCCCGGGCGAACCGGGCCAGCCGGCGGCGGCGGCGAGTGGCACCACGCGGGGTGTGTTGCGCTGCGTAGACATTGTCGACTCCGAGCAACACACTCCGGGTGTGTGGTGGCGCCCCGAGGCCTCCACGCCGCGGAGGCGGTCGATCGCCGGGCGCGCGAAGAGCTCGAACGACGCGTAAGCGCCAACGGGGTTGCCCGGCAGGGCCAGCCACGGCACACCGCCCCAGCGCGCCAGTGCCTGCGGCTTGCCGGGGGACATCGCGACGGTGGCGACGTCGACGTCGGTAGCCCCCCGACCGTTCGAGCCGGGAGCCGCGAGGACCTCCCGGACCACGTCCGCCGCGCCCGCCGACACGCCACCGGCGGTCACGATCAGGTCGGCGCCCGCACCGTCGGCGGCGGCCCGTACCGCCTGGTCGAGTACCCGGCGGAGCGCCGCCGGGTCGTCCGTCACGGGCCCCAGCCGGACCACGTCGGCACCCGCCGCGCGGACCGCCGCCGCGAGCATCGGCCCGTTGGAGTCGGTGATCTGCCCCGGTCCGAGCGCACCGCCGATCGGCACGAGCTCCGACCCGGTGGACACGACGGCGACCAGCGGCCGGCGTCGGACCGTGACACGCACCGCGCCCGATGCCGCGAGCGCACCCACCAGCGCCGCCGTCACCTCCGTCCCCGCCTGCGCGAGGAGCTCGCCCTGGCGCACGTCCTCGCCCGCGCACCGGACGTGCGGCCGGGACTGCCTGGCGAGCGTCACTGTCTCCTCCGCCCGGGGCACGCCCGCGACGAACCGGCCGGTCGAGGTGCGCTCGACGGGGACGACGGCATCCGCACCGGGCGGGAGCGGGGCGCCGGTCATGATCCGGACCGCCTGCCCCGTCCCGACCTCGGCCAGGCTGTTCGGCCCTGCCGCGACGTCACCGGTCACCTGGAGGGTCACCTGGCGTCCGTCGGGCGGCAGGTCGGCGAGCCGCACCGCGTACCCGTCCATCGCGGCGCCGTCGAAGGGCGGGACGGACACGGAGGCGTACAGGTCCTCGGTGAGGACCGAGCCGAGCGCGTCCTCCAGGTCGAGTGCCACGGCGGGCAGCGGCGCGACGAAGGCGAGCACACGCTCGACCTGCTCGGTGACGCTGCGCGCCTGCGGCTCCATGACCCGACCATAGGATAATCGGGCCCATGCGCCTTCACCACGTCCAGGTTGTCTGCCCACCCGGCGGCGAGGACGCCGCCCGACGCTTCTACGGCGAAGGCCTCGGCCTCACCGAGGTCCCGCGCCCGCCCGGGCTCGCGGGCCGGGCACTGTGCTGGTTCCGCGACTTCGACGACGAGGGCCGCACGACCGCCGAGATCCACGTGGGCGTGCAGGACCCGTTCGAGCCCGCGCGCAAGGCCCACCCGGCCCTCGTGGCCGACTCCGTCGCGCACCTCGAGTCCATCGCCGCCCGCCTGAAAGATCTCGGCTTCGAGCTCACGTGGAAGGACCGCCACACCTTCGACGGCTACGAGCGTTTCCACACCTTCGACGCCGCCGGCAACCGCGTGGAGGTCCTGACGCCGGTCGGGTGACGTACCCGGCGTAGCCGCCAGGTGGCCGCTGCGACACCCTCACACAGCGAGTCGGTACGCTGTGCGTTCTTCCTTACGGTCGATTAACTGCTCTTTGTCGGGCGATGAAACACCGCCTCCCTAGTTTCCTACCTGTCGGTCCGACGTCGGGCCGGCCCCGGATCCGGCGCTCGTCGGTCCGGGCGCGCCCGGCGTCGTCGGGCATACGCCCATGCAGGAGGACAGCGTGTCCACTCCGACCACACACGACGACCAGACCTCGGCCGCGAGCGAGCCCACGAGCTCGACCACCACCGACGCGGCGCCCAAGTCAGCAGTCCAGCGGTACACCGGACGCTGGATCGACCACTGGGATCCCGAGGACAAGACCCTCTGGGAGGACGGCGGACGCCGGACCGCCCGCCGGAACCTCGTGCTGTCGATCTTCGCGGAGTTCCTCGGTTTCGGCGCCTGGGCCCTGTGGTCCATCGTCGTGCCGCAGCTCCCCGCGGCGGGCTTCGACCTCACCGTCGACCAGATGTTCTGGCTCATCTCCGTGCCGGCCCTCGTCGGTGCGACGCTCCGCATCCCCTACACGTTCGCCGTTCCCGTGTTCGGCGGCCGCAACTGGACCATCATCTCGGCGCTGCTCCTGCTGCTGCCGATCGGCGCGCTGATGCTCACCGTCAGCGATCCGACCACCCCGTTCCCCCTGCTGCTCGGCGCCGCGGCGCTCGCGGGCCTGGGTGGCGGGAACTTCGCGTCCTCGATGGCGAACATCTCGTTCTTCTTCCCCGAGAAGGAGAAGGGCGCTGCCCTCGGCTGGAACGCCGCTGGCGGCAACATCGGCACGGCGGCCGTGCAGCTCGCGGTCCCGCTCGTCATCGTCACCGGCGCGGGCGTCGCGCTCGACCGGGCCGGACTCATCTTCATCCCGTTCATCCTGCTCGCCGCGTTCCTCGCCTGGCGCTGGATGGACAACCTCACCGAGGCGAAGGCGGACCCCCGCTCGTTCGGTGTGGCGGTCAAGAACAAGCACACCTGGATCATCAGCTTCATCTACATCGGCACGTTCGGCTCGTTCATCGGGTATGCGGGTGCCTTCCCGACGCTGCTCAAGGGCCAGTTCCCTGAGGTCGCGATCCCGCTCGCGTTCATGGGCGCCCTCGTCGGGTCGGTCGCCCGGCCGGTCGGAGGCATCCTCGCCGACCGCGTGGGCGGCGTGACCGTGACCATCGGGTCCTTCGGTGTGATGGCCCTCGGTGCCACGGGCGCGATCTACGCTCTCGGCACCGGAAGCTTCGCGATGTTCTTCGGCTCGTTCCTGATCCTGTTCGTCGCGACGGGCATGGGCAACGGCTCGGTCTACCGGATGATCCCCGCGGTCTTCCGGGTGAGCGGCGCGACGGCGAAGGCCGCGGCCGGGTGCATCGGCATCGCCGGCGCGATCGGCGCCTTCGGCGGGTTCCTCATCCCGCGCGGGTTCGCGCTGTCCACCACGGTGGCCGGGTCGCTCGTGCCCGCGCTGTGGGTGTTCATCGGGGTGTACGCCGTGATGGCCTTCGTGTGCTGGTTCGTCTACGGGCGCGGTGCCATGGCAGAGGCTCGGGTCTGAACATGCTTGCCACCCCAGGAACCGCCGTCGACTCACACTGCCCCTACTGTGCGCTGCAGTGCGGGATGTCGCTGACGCGGCCCCGTGCCGACGTGACGGCCGCACCAGAGGTGCAGCCCCGCGACTTCCCCACGAACCGGGGCGGGCTGTGCCAGAAGGGATGGACGTCGGCGGCGGTCCTCGGGGTCTCGGACCGGCTCGTCACCCCGCTGGTCCGGGGCGAGTCCGGCGAGCTGGAGCCGGTGAGCTGGGACGCGGCGCTCGACCTGGTCGCGTCCCGGCTCGCCGACCTGGCCGCCGAGCACGGCCCGGAGTCCGCAGCGGTGTTCGGCGGCGGCGGGCTGACCAACGAGAAGGCGTACGCGCTCGGCAAGTTCGCCCGGACCGTGCTGCGCACGCCGAACATCGACTACAACGGCCGGTTCTGCATGGCCTCGGCGGCGGCAGGGATGAACCGGTCCTTCGGCGTCGACCGCGGGCTGCCGTTCCCGCTCGCCGACCTCGGGGGCGCGCAGGCGGTGCTGCTCCTCGGCTCCAACCTCGCGGAGACCATGCCGCCGGCCGTGCAGCACCTCGCCGGGGCGCGGGCGGCGGGCGGGCTCGTCGTCGTCGACCCGCGGCGGTCGGCGACGGCCCGGCTGGCGAGCGATCCTTCGTCGGAACAGCCGGCCGAGGGCGTGCACCTCGCACCCGTGCCGGGTACGGACCTCGCCGTCCTGCTCGGGCTTTTGCACGTGGTGCTCGCGGAAGGCCTCGCCGACCGCGAGTACCTCGAGCGGCGCACCACCGGGTTCGACGACGTCGCCCGGTCGGTCGCCGGCTGGTGGCCGGAGCGGGTCGAGTCGGTCTCCGGTGTGCCCGCCGACGAGCTCCGGCGCGTGGCGCGGCTGCTGGCCGCGGCCGCGCCGGTCCACGGCGGCACCGGCGCGTACGTGCTGACGGGCCGCGGTGTCGAGCAGTCGACGCAGGGCACCGCGACCGTCACGGCGTCGATCAACCTGGCGCTCGCGCTCGGCCTGCCGGGCCGGGTCGGATCGGGCTACGGCGCCATCACGGGGCAGGGCAACGGGCAGGGCGGCCGCGAGCACGGTCAGAAGGCCGACCAGCTTCCCGGCTACCGCAAGATCGACGACCCGGCCGCGCGCGAGCACGTCGCAGCGGTCTGGGGTGTCGACCCGGAGACGCTGCCCGGACCCGGCCTTCCCGCGGTGCAGCTGCTCAGGTCCCTCGGGACGCCGACCGGCCCGCGCGCGATGCTCGTGCACGGCTCCAACCTCGTGGTCAGCGCGCCCAACGCGAACCGCGTCGTCGACCGCCTGAAGAGCCTCGACCTCCTGGTCGTCTGCGACTTCGTCCCGAGCGAGACGGCGCTGCTGGCCGACGTCGTGCTGCCGGTCACGCAGTGGGCCGAGGAGGAGGGCACCATGACGTCGCTCGAGGGGCGGGTCATCCGCCGCCGGGCCGTCGTGGCGCCGCCGGGCGAGGCCCGCTCGGAGCTGTGGATCCTCGCCGAGCTGGCGCGCCGGCTGGGCGCGCCGGAGTCCCTCGCGTTCCCGACCGACCCTGCGGTGGTGTTCGACGAGCTGGCCCGCGCCTCCGCCGGCGGCCCCGCGGACTACTCCGGGCTCTCCCACGCCCGGCTCGACGCCGCCGAGGCGTCCGGCGGCCCGGGCCTGTTCTGGCCGGTGCCAGCCGTACCCCCCGCCCCTCCCACCCGTACCGACGTGTCAGACACCCAGGTCACCGGAGTGACCCGTACGTCTGACACATCCGAGCACCCCGGGACGCCCCGGCTCTTTCTCGAACGGTTCGCCACGGCCGACGGACGGGCGCGCATGGTCGCCGTCGACCACGTGGGGCCGAGCGACGAAGTGCGCCCCGGTGCCCCGTTCTACCTGGTCACCGGCCGGGTGCTGCAGCACTACCAGTCGGGCGCCCAGACGCACCGCGTCGCGGAGCTGGAGCGCCTCGTCGCCGAGCCGTACGTCGAGCTGCACCCGGTGCTGGGTTTCCGCATCGGCGTGCCCGACGGCGCCCGCGTGCGCCTCACCAGCTCCCGCGGCCAGGTCGAGGCCACTGCCCGCTGGACCGACGTGGTGCGCCCCGACACCGTCTTCATGCCGTTCCACTGGAGCGGCATCGGATCCGTCAACCAGGTCACCACCGACGCGACCGACCCGATCTCCGGCATGCCGGAGTTCAAGGTCTGCGCCGTGGACGTCGCGGTGGCCCCGGCCGAGCCTGTCACCCCGCCGGCCGAGCCTGCCCAGACCCTCGCGACATCGGGTCCCGGCACGCTCGGCCGGCGGGGTCCCATACAGAAGGAGCTCTCGACATGAACCTACGTGTCCCCGTGAAGGTCGTGGTGGTGGGCTTCGGGATGGTCGGCTCGCGGCTCGTCGACGAGCTGCTCCGCCGCGAGCCCGAGGCGTTCGACATCACAGTGCTCGGCTCCGAGCCGTACGAGCCGTACAACCGGGTGCTGCTCAGCGACGTCGTGGCCGGCCGTACCGACGTCGCCGCCATCACCATGCCCCTGCCCGACGGCGCCCGGGTGAGCGTCCTGCGGGGCGTGACCGCGACCTCTATCGACCGCGAGTCACGGGTGGTGACCGCCGACGACGGCTCGACCCACCCGTACGACCACCTGGTCCTCGCGACCGGCGCGGCGGCCCGTGTCCCGCCGATCCCGGGCCTGCGCACGGCCGACGGCGGCCTGCCCGCCGGCGTGCACGCGCTGCGCACCCTCGACGACGCCCGCGAGATCGTCGCCGCGACCGTCAACTCGCCGCGTGCGGTGGTGGTCGGCGGCGGCGTGCTGGGGCTCGAGGCCGCGGTCGGGCTCGCGGGCCGCGGGCTCAGCGTGACCCTCGTCCACAACGTGCAGTCGCTCATGGAGCGTCAGCTCGACCCGGAGGCCGCCGACGTCGTCCGGTCCGGACTGGAGGGGCAGGGCGTCACGGTACTGCCGAACTGCCTGTCCAGCGAGGTGCTCGTCGCGGGCGGCCGGGCGGTGGGGATCCGGGTCAAGGACAACGCGGAGCGGGCCGGCGACGGGGGCTCGGGACAGCGCGACGAGGTGGTCGCCGCCCGGCTCATCATCTTCTCGGTCGGCACCATCCCCGAGACCGGCCTCGCCGCGGCGGCCGGGCTGTCGACGGACCGGGGCATCGTGGTCGGCTACGACCTCGCCAGCCCCGACGACCCGCGCGTGCACGCGATCGGCGACTGCGCGCAGCCGCCGAACGGTTCGCGCGGACTCGTCGCGGAGGGCTGGGACCAGGCGCGCCGTCTGGCGGAGACCCTGGTCTCGCTGGTCGAGCCGGTCAACGCGCCGGTCGAACCCGTCGAGACCCCTGCCGAGACCGTCCACCTCCGCCTGCCCCACGACGGCGCCCAGCCCAGCATGGCCGTACGCCTTGGCGCCCTGCTGACGGGTGGCGCCTCCCGCGCGCAGTCGGACCTGGGCATCGACACGCGCGGGACCGACGTCGTGAAGGTCAAGGCCGGCGCGCTCAGCGTCACCACGATGGGCGTCTGCGGACCGGCGCGCCCGAACGGCCTGACGCAGCGGGCGGTCCGCCTGGCCGACCCGCGGGCCGGCCGATACATCGAGGTGGTGGTGTCCGACGGGATCCTCGTGGGCGCCACCTGCGTGGGCGATCCGCGGGTCGCCGCCGACCTCACCGCCGCCTACACGCGCCGCACCCCGGTCCCGATGGACCCGGCGTTCCTCCTGCTGACGCCGGTGATGCAGACGGCGGCTCCGGCGTCGTCCCCCGAGCACATGCCGGACGACGCGGTGGTGTGCCGGTGCAACGGCGTGACCAAGCGCGACATCGCTCAGTCGTGCGGGTCGGGTGCGCACACGGTCGAGGAGGTCGTGCGCGAGACCCGGGCGACGACGGGCTGCGGGTCGTGCAAGGAGGCGGTGTGCGGGCTGGTGGACTGGCTGGGCAAGAACAAGGAGGCCGTCCCGGAGCCGGCGTGAGCTGTCGTCCGGTGCCGAGCGATTGTGCCCAGAATTCACGACGAGTTTGGGCATGATCGCTCGGTACGTCCGGAGTCACGCCGGGCGCGTCCACTCCAGCGTGTAACGGAAGAACAGGCGACGCCGGATGCGTGCGCCCGGCAGTTCCCGGCGCACCACCCGGGCGAGCTCCGTGAACGTCTCGGCGGCGTCGCGCACCGGCATCGCGGGACCGGCGTCGTCCACAGATCTCGTGACCGGCTGTGGATGCTTGACGATCCCGACCAGCGGGTTGAGCAACGAGGAGGCGACCTCCCAGACGAGGTCGGTCACCGTGTCGGGCCGTGCCAGGCCGACGACGAGCAGCCGTCCGCCGGGTTCGAGCAGCTCGGACGCATGCCGCAGGGCGGCCTCCAGCGGCAGGTGGTGCAGCACCGCGACCATGGTGATCGTGTCGAACGTGCCGTCGACGTCCTCGAACCGGGCATGGCGCACGCTCACCGCGGGGTCACCGGCGAACCGCTCGGCCGAGACGGCGGCCATGGCTGCGTCGGCGTCGACGCCCAAGACCTCGTCGAAGTGCCCCCGCAGCCGGCTCAGCAGGAGGCCGGCGCCGCAGCCGACGTCGAGCGCCCGCCGCCGTCGGGCCGGGAGCCGCCGGAGGATCCAGCCGTGGAAGTGGTCGTTGTGGCTCCACGGATGCCGCTGGTTGACCCGGTGCAGCCAGCGGCCGCCCGCGCGCACCAGCGGGTTCGGTACGGTCCGGATGTCCATGCCGCCCCACGGTAGCGGCGCGAAACTTGGAACAGACAAGGCCCGTTGATCCAAGTTTCGCCGAAGCTTGGATCAGGGAACCGCCGCCGTGCTGCACTCACCGGCCCCCTCACATCCCTGTGAGGAAGAGTTTCGGCCCGGGTAACGACCGGCGCACCAGCGCGAAAAACCAGCGCTCTACGGTCAAGGCATGGTCAACTCGGGCAATACTCAGCACCTCGTCGTGATCGGCGGCGGCATGGTCGCGCAGCGGCTCGTCGAGGCCCTGCGCGCCCGGGACGACGCCGGCCGCTACCACGTCACCGTCTTCGCGGAAGAGCCCCGCGTGCCCTACGACCGCGTGGGTCTGACCCGCTGGTTCGAGGACGGCGCCGAGGGCGTCGCCCTGGGCGACCCGGCCCTGTGGTCGGACCCGTACGTCACCCTGCACACGGACCGCAAGATCGACTCCATCGACCGCGAGGCCAAGACGGTCACCGACCGCCTCGGCAACGTCCACGCGTACGACGAGCTGGTGCTCGCCACCGGCTCCAGCGCGGCCATGCCGCCCATCCCGGGCAACGACCTGCCGGGCGTGTTCGTGTACCGCACCATCGACGACGTCGCCGCGCTGCGCGGCTGGGTCGAGGAGAAGCGCCGCAGCTACCCCGAGGGCAAGCCGGTCCGCGGCGCCGTGATCGGCGGCGGCCTGCTCGGGCTGGAGGCCGCCGGCGCGCTGACCGCGCTCGACGCCCAGGCCACGGTCATCGAGTTCGGCACGCACCTGATGGGCGTGCAGGTCGACCTCGGCGGCGGCCAGGCGCTGAAGCGCCTCATCAACGCCCGCGGCATCGGCGTCCGCGCCGAGACCGCGACCAGCCAGATGAAGCCGCACCGCCGCACCGGCCACGTGGGCCGGCTGGAGTTCGCTGACGGCGGGCGGCTCGACGTCGACGTCGTCGTGGTCGCCACCGGCGTGCGTCCCCGGGACGAGCTCGCCCGCGCGGCCGGCCTGCCGATCGGCGAGCGCGGCGGCGCCGTCGTCGACCTGTCGTGCCGTACCGAGGACCCGCACATCTGGGCCGTCGGCGAGGTGGCCTGCATCGAGGGCCGCTGCATCGGCCTGGTCGCGCCCGGCAACACGATGGCCGAGGTCGTCGTGGACCGGCTGCTCGGCGGCCTCGCGGAGTTCCCCGGCGCGGACACCGCCACCAAGCTCAAGCTCTCGGGCGTCGACGTCGCCTCGTTCGGTGACGCGCACGCCCGCACCGAGGACGCCGTCGAGGTGGTCTGGGCCGACCCGGTGGCCGGCGTCTACAAGAAGCTCGTCCTGTCCGACGACGCCCGCACCCTCCTCGGCGGCGTCTTCGTCGGCGACGCCGGACCGTACGCCAGCCTGCGCCCGATGCTCGGCGCGGAGCTGCCCGGCGACGACCCGAGCGCGTTCCTCCTCCCCGAGGGGGGCGGCGGCGCCCCGAACCTCGAGCTGCCGGACGAGGCGAACGTCTGCTCCTGCAACAACGTCTCCGCCGGGGCGATCCGTGGCGCCGTCACCGAGCACCAGTGCACCGACGTCCCGGGGGTCAAGGCGTGCACCCGCGCCGGCACCACCTGTGGCGCGTGCCTGCCGCTGGTGAAGAAGCTCGTCGACACCGAGCTGGAGCGCGCGGGCATCGAGGTCAGCACCGCGCTGTGCGAGCACTTCGAGATGTCTCGCGCCCAGCTCTTCGACGCCGTCCGGGTCGCCGACCTGCACTCGTTCAGCGACATCGTCGCCCGGTTCGGGCAGCCGGACAGCCGCGGCTGCGACATCTGCAAGCCGGTCGTCGCCTCCATCCTGGCCAGCCTGGGCAACGGTCACATCCTCTCCGGCGAGCAGTCCACGCTGCAGGACACCAACGACCACATGCTCGCCAACCTGCAGAAGGACGGCACGTACTCGGTGGTGCCCCGGATGCCCGGCGGCGAGGTCACGCCCGAAGGACTCATCGTGGTCGGCGAGGTCGCCCGCGACTTCGGGCTCTACACGAAGATCACGGGTGGCCAGCGCATCGACATGTTCGGCGCCCGCGTCGAGCAGCTTCCCGACATCTGGCGCCGCCTGGTGGACGCCGGCTTCGAGTCAGGGCACGCGTACGGCAAGTCGCTGCGCACCGTGAAGTCGTGCGTCGGGTCGACGTGGTGCCGGTACGGGGTCCAGGACTCGGTGGGCATGGCCGTCGAGCTGGAGCTGCGCTACCGCGGCCTGCGCTCGCCGCACAAGCTCAAGATGGGCGTGTCCGGCTGCGCCCGCGAGTGCGCGGAGGCGCGCGGCAAGGACGTGGGCGTCATCGCGACGGACAAGGGCTGGAACGTGTACGTGGGCGGCAACGGCGGCCAGACGCCGCGGCACGCGAAGCTGCTCGCCGAGGACCTGACCTCGGAGGAGCTCCTGCGCACCATCGACCGGTTCCTCATGTACTACGTGCGCACCGCCGACCGGCTGCAGCGCACCGCGCCGTGGATCGAGGAGGTCGAGGGCGGCCTGGAGGGCGTCCGCGAGGTCATCATGGAGGACTCGCTCGGCATCTGCGCCGACCTGGACGCCGCCATGGCCCGCCACGTCGAGAACTACGAGGACGAGTGGAAGGCCGTGCTGGAGGACCCGGAGAAGCTGCGCCGGTTCTCGTCGTTCGTCAACGCCCCCAAGGACGCCGACCCGTCGCTCGCGTACGTCGAGGAGCGCGGCCAGCGCCGCCCTGCGACGGCACAGGAGCGCGCGTCCGGCGTCGTCATCGCGGGCCCGAAGCTGGAGGTACGAGCATGAGCGTCAACGACGTGTCAGAAGTAGAGGTCACCGGGGTGGCCTGGGAGTCTGACAGCTCGGGGGTGGCTCGGTGGGAGCGAGCCTGCCTGCTTACCGACCTCTTTCCCGAGCGGGGCGCGGCAGCGCTCTTCGGCGACGTGCAGGTGGCGCTCTTCCGCCTCGCGGAGGACCCGGCGGACCCGGTGCCGGGCGGGCGGGTGTACGCCGTCCAGAACCTCGACCCGTTCTCCGCGGCGCACGTGATGTCGCGCGGGATCGTCGGCACGCGGGGTGGCGTCCCCACCGTGGCCGCCCCTGTCTACAAGCAGGTGTTCTCCCTGGTCACCGGCGAGTGCCTGGTCGCGGCGGACAAGACCCCCAAGGAAGGCCTGCCGCCGGACCTGACGACCTACCCGGTAGAGATCCGAGACGGCGTGGTCCACGTAGGTCTGCCATGACCACCCCCGCTGAGTGCGGGATATTCGCCCCTCCAGCGGCCTCTGAAGGGCCGAAAAGCCAGCACTCGACGAGGGGTCGGGTGACGCTGGTCGGGGGTGGGCCTGGGGCCGTGGATCTCCTGACCCTGCGGGCTTGGCGTGCGCTGCAGTCGGCGGACGTCGTGGTCGCGGACCGGCTGGGGCCCGTCGAGATCCTCGCCGAGCTCCCGCCGCACGTCCGCGTGGTCGACGTCGGCAAGGAGCCCGGCCGGCACCCCGTGCCGCAGGAACGCATCAACGAGATCCTCGTGGAGCACGCGCTGGCGGGCGCGCACGTGGTGCGCCTCAAGGGCGGCGACCCGTTCGTGCTGGGCAGGGGCGGTGAGGAGGTCGTCGCGTGCGTGGCCGCCGGCGTGCCGGTCGAGGTCGTGCCCGGGATCACCTCCGCCGTCGCCGTGCCCGGCCTGGCCGGGATCCCGCTCACCCACCGTGGGGTCACCACGGGCTTTCACGTGGTCTCCGGCCACTGCGCCGCCGGGTCGGACGGCGCGTCCGAAAGGTCGGGACCGCTCGATGCCGCCGCCGTGGCCTGCGTGCGGGATGCCACGGCTACTCTTGTAGTACTGATGGGGGTGCGGTCCCTCGGCGCGATCGTGGCGCAGTCCCTGGCCGCAGGCGCAGATCCCGCAACCCCGGTGGCGATCGTGGAGAACGGTTCCACCGCGGAGCAGCGCGTCACCCGGGCGCGTCTCGACGAGGCGGCCGGCGTGGCAGCGGTTCGCGGGGTGCGGTCACCCGCGGTCGTCGTCATAGGACGCGTGGCAGCAGAAGGCCTCCTGGAGGGTACGAGTGAGCGACGTCTGGCGGGTGCCGGTGTCTGATGTCGTAGCGCCTGCGCACGCCCAGGCGGCCCACCCGGCGCTGGGCCAGGTCATGGCCGGCGCGACGGTTCTCGTCACCGCCGAACGCCGGGCGTCCGAGCTCGCGGCGGCCCTGGAGCGGCGCGGCGCCACGATCCGGCACGCGCCGGCGCTGAGCATGATTCCGCACGTCGACGACGAGACCCTGATCGCGGCGACCCGCGCGATCCTCTCCGCGCCGCCGGACGTCCTGGTGGTCACCACCGGGATCGGCTTCCGTGCCTGGACCGAGGCCGCCGACGCGCACGGGCTCGCCGAGCCGCTCCTCGAGCTGCTCGCCGGGACCCGGATCGTCGCGCGCGGCCCCAAGGCCCGCGGTGCCATCCAGGCCGCCGGCCTGCAGGCGGACTGGGTCGCCGAGTCCGAGACGTCCGCCGAGGTGGCGGAGGTGCTGCTCAGCGAGGGTGTGCAGGGTCTGCGCATCGCCATCCAGCACCACGGCGCCGGCGCCGACGGTCTGGACGAGGTGTTCGAGAAGGCGGGCGCGCAGGTCGCCAGTCTCGTGGTCTACCGGTGGGGACCGGCGCCCGATCCGGCGGCGCTGCGCGCCTCGGTGCACGCGCTGGCCGACGGCGAGATCGACGCCGTCGTCTTCACCTCCGCCCCCGGCGCCGAGGCCTGGCTCCGGACCGTCGAGGAGGAGCGGCTGCTCGACCGCGTACGCGCCCGGTTCGCCGACGGCGGGACGGTGGCGGCCGCCGTCGGGCCCGTGACGGCGAAGCCGCTGGAGAGCCGCGGGATAGTGCCGCTGCAGCCCGAGCGCGGCCGGCTCGGGGCGCTTGTCCGCGCGCTGGTCGGGCACTACGAGCACATCGACTCCGTCGCACTGAACACGGTCGCCGGATCGCTGGTGATCCGGGCACGCGTCGCGGTGCTGGACGGAAAGGTGCTGCCCCTGTCGCCGACGGGCGTCGCGGTGCTGCGGCTGCTCGCCGCGGCCGAGGGCGACGTCGTGCCGCGTGAGCAGGTGCTTGCCGCGCTGCCCGGTGACTCGCAGGACACGCACGCCGCCGAGGTCGCGATCGCGCGCCTCCGCGAGGCTGCGGGCCGCCGCGACCTCATCCGCACGGTGGTCAAGCGCGGCTACCGCATCGAGCTGGCCTGACTTTCTCTCCGAGGCTGGACGAGATTTCTCGTCACCGGCATCATCGTTCGCCTCCCCCCACCCGTCAGGGAGCATGAAGAGGGAGAGGGGGCGTCTGACATGGCGCAGTGGGAGACAGAGCTCGAGGAGCTCATGGCGCGGCGCAGCCGCGCGCTGGTCGGTTACGCGTACACGCTGACGCGCGACCTGCCGCGGGCCGAGGACCTGGTGCAGGACGCGCTGGTCAAGGTGTTCTCGCGCCTGCGCCGTCCGGCCGGGGGCGGCGACGGCGGACAGAGCATGCGCCTGGACCACGACGAGCCCCGGCTGACCAACGCGGAGTCCTACGTGCGCCGGGCGATCCTGACGATCTACCTGGACGGTTACCGGCGGCAGAGCAGCTGGACGGGCATCAAGCACCTGCTCGCCGACGATTCCTTCGCACCCGCGGCGGAGCGCGCCGCGACAGCGAGGGTCGACGTCGGCCTGGCGCTCGCGCGGCTGTCCCCGCGGCAGCGCGAGTCGGTGGTGCTGCGGTTCTTCGAGGACATGACGGTGCCCCAGATCGCGCAGACGCTCGGGACGAGCCCCGGCACGGTCAAGCGGCACCTGTCCAACGCGATGGAGCTGCTGCGCACGTCGCTCGCGGAGCTGAACGTGCCGGAGATGGAGACCGCGTTCGAGGACCGCCTCGGCGCCGTGTCGGGTTCGGTCCGCCGCCGTCGGGCCGTGAAGGTCGGCGCCCTCGGTGGGGCCACGCTGGTGGTGGCGGGTCTGCTGGCCGTCGCCGCGCTGTGGGGACCCGACCGCCTCCTGTCGGAGCCGGTGCCGCCGGCCACGCCGAGCCCTGAGGTGTCGAACGCGTCGGTCGGCGCCGGCTGGGTACCACTCGGCTGGACGGGTAAGGGGGAGCAGTTCCACTGCGGTATGGAGGTGACGGACCTGACGTCGACGTCGGACGCCGTGCGCCTGGAGCTCACCGGCGACCTCGAGCTCGTGGAAGGTGTGGAGGACGGCAGCGGGCACCCGGACGACCATCTGTCGGCACCCATCAGGATCTCCCGGCCCGACGCCGAAGGGGATCTCGACGGTGGTTACCCTCAGCTCGTCTTCGCACAGGACGGCCTGGTGACCGACATCAGCGCGGGCTGGACCGAAGGCGGATACGCGCTGCCCGGTGGCCGCACGTCCATGGATCGGGTCGCCGAGGCGGGTGCGACCACCGCGTGCGGGGCGTGGACGACACGCGGTCTGACCGGCTGGGAGGAGTACCTGGACGCGCGCCCGGCCGGCACGTACGACGTGTACGTGGTGCTGCCGTGGACCGATCTCGAGGCGAACGGCGCGGCCGGCGCGAGCGGCGTCGCCGTCAGCGAGCCGGTCACCATGGAGGTCCCAGCGGTCGAGGTGCGGGAAGAGGCGCCGTTGGACGTCGAGATCCGTGACGGCTACCAGCCGCCGTGGCTCGAGGGTACGAGCCTGGCTTGCGGCGTCCATGCGTCCGACATACCGGGCGGCTCCTGGGCGCGCGGGATGCTGTCGGGCCTGGAGCTGAACATCGATCCCTCCGACGACGAGGTGACCCTCCGGCTCACCGAGACCGAGGGGGAGCCCATCGACACGACCCGCACGCCGTTCACCCTGGTGTGGCTCCGCGACGGGCGCGTGGTCGGGGTCGGCAGCGACGTGTGGTCCGATCCGGTGGAGCGATTCCAGGTGGACGCCGACGGCGAGTGGTCCGCCGTCGTACCGATCACCGAGCCGGACCGGACGTGTCTCACGGACCCGGACGCCGGGCTGCCGGACGGGGAGTACGAGGTGTACGCCCTCACGGAGCTCGACCCCGGCTCGGGTGGCGAGCGGCAGTTCCTGTCCGCGAGCGTCAGCAGCCATACCGTCCAGGAGTGACCCTCGGTGGGTGGCGGAACCGCCGACCAACGAAACCCTCGTGTGGCGCGTCATGGGGGGTGTGGAGACGATGACGGCACATACGCACCCGGGGGGTGGGGGCCATGGCGGGGTGGGAGAGCGAGCTCGATGAGCTCATGCGAGCACGTGGCAGCGCGCTCGTCCGCTACGCCTACATGCTCTCGGGCGACCGTGCGCTGGCCGAGGACCTGGTCCAGGACGCGCTGGTCAAGGTCTACTCGCGACTGCGCGGCACGCCCGCCGTCTCCGGCGCGGTGGGCGTGCCGCAGGGCAGCCAGGCGCACGACCTCGACTCCCCGTTCACGAACGCCGAGGGCTACGTGCGACGGGCGGTGCTGACCATCTATCTGGACGGCTACCGCAAGCGGCAGCGCTGGACGGGGATCAAGCACCTCCTGGCCGACGACCTCAGCACCCGCGGCGCCGACCAGGCAGCCTCGGCGCGCATCGACGTGATGGCGGCGCTGGCCCGCCTCGGCGCCCGCGAGCGGGCCTGCGTGGTGCTCCGCTACTTCGAGGACATGACGGTGCCGCAGATCGCGGACGCATTGGGCACCGCCCAGGGAACTGTCAAGCGGTACCTGTCTGATGCCACCAAGAACATGCAGGAGTACCTGCGCCCCGACGACTTCCGACCCGCCGAAGGGAGGGCTGCCCGATGAACGACTACCGCAACGACAGCTGGACCGAAGACGACGACTTCCTGAGCGGCGCGCTCCGTGACGCCGCCGACAAGATTCCCGGTGGGGAGGTGGACGACTTGCACATCTCGTTCGGAGTGGTGCGTGACCGCGTGCGGCGCCGTCGCGCCGCCAAGATCGGCAGCCTCGCCGGTGTCAGCCTCGTGCTGGTGGGCGGGATCGCCTTCGGCGCTACCCAGACGCCGCTGCTGAGGAGCGATGGTCCGGTGCTTCCCGGTCAGTCCCAGGGCACGTTCATGACCCCGGGCCCGGACGGCTCCGCGAGCGATTCCGCGACGCAGGCGCCGGAGCCCAGCGAGGGCCGGTCGCCCGCCCAGGACGACATCGAGTTCGGCTACACGCCCTCGTGGCTCGCGGATCTCGGGCTCGGCCTGGAGTGCGGTATGCCGGCGGCTGATCTGAGGACGACGGCAGCGGGCTGGTCCGTGGCGGCGGCAGGCGACATGTATGCCAGGGTCTCGAACTACGGGGGCGTCTCGTCACCGAACTGGTTCATGGCGGCGACGGTCCAAAGTGGGGATGGGTCGCTCGACGTGCCCCCGACCGTCGTCTGGAGCCAGGACGGTGTGGTCGTGGACCTGGGGGTGAACGTCTTCGGCGCGCCGGGCTCGCAGGCCGAGCCGCTGCTCGCGTCCGGGGACGGAGCCGTCGAGGCCCAGGCTCGTGTGGCGTCGACGTGCATACCGACCGAGACCGGGAACCGCGACACGTTCGAGACGTCGCTCCCGGACGGCGACTACGAGGTGCAGGTGATCGCCTTCCCGGAGGTCGCCCCGGGCCAGTGGGCGGCCGCGGTGAGCGAGCCGGTAGCGGTCCACCTCGACGGCACCGGCGCGCACAGCGCGACCGGGGCACGCGGCGGGGCGGCGACGATCGAGCCACTGGCGTCCGACGAGAACGAGCTGACCCGGTTCACGCTCGACCGCACCACCGACTGGGTCCTCGCGGAGCAGGAGCAGAGCAACTACAGCTCTGCCGGCCGCGCGCGCCTCACCGGTCAGTGCGAGAGCGTGAGCACCGGCGACTCGGTGCCGTTCGACATAGTGGTGCCGTCGACCCAGGAAGTGGTCGTCTCCGGCTCCATCAGTTGCGACGTCACCCAGCACTTCACCACCATCGAGGTGCCGGACGTCGGCGGGGAGGTCCTCGACATCCGGCTCGGTGACGTGCCCGACGGCGTCGCGCGGCTCGAGGCCGTCCTTGCCCCGGGCGGCGGTGACACCGGTGATCCGGCAGCCGACTGCTCGGCCAGCGACCTGAACCTGGAGTACGACCCGAGCCGTTCGCCGAGTGCGGGTGCGAGCGACACCGCTCGGGCCATCGTGGACGCGGCCAAGGACTGTGACTCCGACCGGCTGGTCGAGCTGGCCATGCAGTACTCGACGGAGCTGATGATCACCGGCGAACCCGCCGAGGACGTCTTCGCCCTTCCGGAGGGCGACGTGCAGCACTACCGCACCCTGGTCGCCCTGCTGGCCGGGACCGGGGGCGCGTTCAACGGCGGGGACGCCGGCAACCGGACAGTGGTGTGGCCCCGGGTCGTCGCCGAGGAGTTCCGCGACTCCGACGAGGCGTGGCAGGAGGTGGTGGACGCGGGCCTGCTCACCCAGGAGCAGGCCGACGCCCAGCGGGCCGACGAGACGTTCGGCTACACCGGGATGCGGATCGCCATCGACGAGTCCGGCGCCTGGCGGTACTACTCCGCCACGCCATGATGTGAACGCCCGGTCCGGACGGTTCGTGTCACAACGGTTCTTGTGCCCCGCTCGTACCAGTGTGTGAGCGGGGCACAAGGCCCGCCGCGGCGAACGGGACGAACACATGACCGGTAAGGCGTTTGGCCAGAGGGCGGGGGCATCGTGAGCACCCGCTGGGACGACGAGCTCACGGACCTCGTCACGAGCAGAGGGCGCGCCCTCGTGGGGTACGGGTACGCGCTGACGGGTGACGTGCGGCGGGCGGAGGACCTGGTCCAGGACGCCCTGGTGCGCGTCTTCCGGCGGTTCCGCCGCCCCGAGGCGGCAGGTACGTCCGGTCGCACGGAGTTCCCCCTGAACGACGGCGGGAGCCACGCGGGCATCGAGGCCTACGTGCGCCGCACGATGCTCAACCTCTATGTCGACGAGAGCCGCCGGTTCGCGCTGTGGCGCAAGGCCGAGCCCAAGCTGGCGGTGCCGGACCAGATCAAGGCGCCCGCGTCGGACATCACCGCCCGCGCGGACGTGACGGCGGCGTTGCGGGGCCTGACCCCGCGTCAGCGCGCGTGCGTGGTGCTCCGCTTCTACGACGACCTGACCGTGCCCCAGATCGCCACGACCCTCGGCATCTCGCAGGGCACCATCAAGCGATACCTGGCCGACGGGATCCACGCGCTGCGTGGGGTGCTGGTGCCGGAAGGAGAGCTCACATGAGCGGGTACGACGATCTTGGGTTCGACGGCGACCTCGGCCGTGGCCGCGACGTCCTGAAGCAGACCATCGGCGCGCTGGTCGACGGGGCCACACCGGCCGGCGTGCCGAGTACACCGGAGGAGAACCTCGGCCTGCTGCGCCGCCGGGTGCGCACCTGGCGTATCGCCAAGGCGGGGGCGGTAGGGCTGACCGGTGCCGTCGTGGTGGGCGCGCTCGCCTTCAGCACCGCGCAGGCCTCGACCTGGACCCGGACGGAACCACTGCCCGGCCGCCCCACCATCGAGAGCACCGAGCGAGGCCCCGTGCCGTCGGAGATCCCGACGACGCGCATGTCGCCGAGCCCGTCGGCGTCCGCGAGCCCGTCGGCGTTGCCGTCGCCGTCCGGCACGCCCGAGGTGGAACCGTCGGGGGGCGCGGTCGCCGATCCGGAGCCGGAGCCGAGCGCGTCGTCGGTGGAGACGGATCCGGCCGACCTGATCACCGCGCCGTTCGACGACGGGTACCGGCCCTGGGTCGACGAAGTACGCGC
Organism: Promicromonospora sp. NPDC060271; assembly: GCF_042726755.1. Lineage (NCBI taxonomy): Bacteria > Bacillati > Actinomycetota > Actinomycetes > Micrococcales > Promicromonosporaceae > Promicromonospora > Promicromonospora sp. NPDC060271. The sequence goes on from NZ_JBHXBG010000062.1 coordinate 25,829, forward strand.
GTGGTGCGGCATGCCGGACGCGGATCTGGTGACGACGAGCTCGTCGGTGGCGATCGAGATCACCGGCGACCTGACCTATGCGCGCGGGGAGGGAGGATCCATCCCGGTCCGGCTCACGGGGGAGATTCCGGGTTACGACGGTCCTGAGGGCCCTGAAGGGATCGGGAGTGGAGCGATCCTGGTCTGGTCGCAGGGCGGGCGTGTGGTCGACCTGGGCGAGTACTGGCGAGAGGCCAACTACGAGATCCCGCCGGCACTCAACGAGACGGGGGAGTGGACCGGCGTGGCGGAGGTACCCCCTTACAGCACCTGTATCGAGGCGGACCGGATCGAGGATGCGCCGGACGGCTACGACAACGTCCGCGCGGCCGGGACGTACCAGGTGCGGGCCGCGCAGTCGCAGATCGTCGGCGACGGCGAGACGGAGCTGCTCTTCAGCGAACCGGTCACCGTGACGATTCCCTGACCGCGGAGCCGGATCTGTTGAGCCGGACAGTTGAGCCGGATCCTTGAGCCAGACGCCCAGGTCGCCCGAGCGGCCTGGGCGTCCGGCACGTCAGGAGCGAACCGTCCGGTAGCTCGCCACCGTCGCCGCGCTCCGGCGCCGGCCCCAGCGGTCGAGGCGTTCCCGGCCCCGGCGACCGCGGCCCAGCACGCGGTACCGCCACGTGTTGAGCGGCAGGAGATACGCGTGCGCCCACGCCGGACGCAGCGGTAGGCCGAGCTCGCGCATGCTGCGCACGCCGAGGAACGTCGTCAGCATCGACAGCAGCCGTTCCCGCTCGAACCCCGCCCGGAACGGCTGCCACCAGGACGGCCCGGGGTACGTTCGCTCGGCCTGCGCGGCGACCACCGCCCGGGCGAGGAGCGGCCCCGCCTCGGAGATCCCGGCCTGCGCGAGCAGCACGTGGTAGTTGAGACGGTGCCGCTGCCACTCGTCGTCGACCAGGAAGTCCGGGTGCACGCCCAGCAGGTGCCCCACCCACCGCCAAAGGTGCATCAGGGCACGGCTGTCCGACGGCGGGACGGGGACCCCGAGCGCCCGGCACCCGAAGATCTGGGTGCCGTCGAACAGCCCGAGCGTCGCGGCCTGGTCCGCCTGGTTGATCGGCAGGCCCCAGCGCGCGGTGTCCCAGCGGTCTCGCCCGCCCTGCCGGTCCGTGCTTGGGTCCGGGTCCGCGAACGACGCGTTCACCAGTGCGTGCATCAGGCGGACGTGCACGGTGGCCCGCCAGGCGGGGGCGTACGGCCGCAGCGCGCCAGGTTCGGACAACCCGACCGTCCACTCCTGTGTCTCCTCCAGCCGGCGCAGTGCCCCGCCGGTCAGCGCGCCGGTCGCCGCGAGCAGGTCGGTGGGGCCGCCGAACCGGTACCCGCCGACGAGGGAGAGCTGGAGCAGCACGTCGGACGAGTTCTGCCCGAGCCGCCGCTGTACGGCCGCGCCCTCCTCGACGAGCTCCCAGTCCACCCAGTCGGGCACGGCGGTGACCTCGTCGAGGAATCGGCGCAGGGGTTCCGGCATGGCCCCGCCTGCGAGCGCCGTCCGGAGCTGCTTGTGGGTCACGCGTCCGGGAGTACCCACGGGCAGCCGCATCGCCGCGGCGAGTGCCGCCCCGGCGTCGTCCTGCTCGAAGAAGGCGCGGCCGATCCGGTCCAGCAGTGCCTCGTCGACATCGCGTGCCCGGCCGAGCAGGCGCAGCGGCCGGCCGATCCGGGCGCCGCGCGCCTCGGCGGAGCGGAACCGGAGCGGGTACGCCGGCGCGGCGGGCTGCTCGACGTCGTCCGTGGTGCTGGCCATCTCCCTATCCTGACCCGACTGCTCGTGCACCGACAGGAATCCGATGCCGAACTCCCCCAACCTCCTGGCGGGCTGGTTCGTCGACACGGTCAGGACAGCAGGAAGGAGCCGGCAATGGGCTGGCACGAAGACCTGGAGACGCTTGCCGCACAGCGCGGCAGCGTGCTCGTCGGGTACGCGTACACGTTGTGCGGCGATGTGCGGCAGGCCGAGGACCTGGTGCAGGAGGCGTTGGTCAAGTACTGCTCCCGCCTGGTGCGGCCGGGCGGCCGGCGCGGCGCTGCGGCGTCGGGCATGCGGACGGTGCCGCTGGACGGGCGGCAGGACCCGCCCCAGCGGCAGGCCGTGGAGTTCGCCGAGGCGTACGTGCGCCGCATGGTGCTGAACCTGTACCTGGACGGCTGGCGCCGCCGGAAGAAGTGGGCGGACATCGAGCCGCAGGTCGCGACCAACGACCGGGTGCGGTTTCCCGACTCGGGCATCACCGCCCGGGCCGACATGGTGCAGGCGCTCTCGCGGCTCTCGCCCCGGCAGCGGGCGTGCGTGGTGCTGCGCTACTTCGAGGACATGACCATCAACGAGGTGGCGGAGACGCTCGGGAACGCGCCGGGCACCGTCAAGCGCCACCTCCATGACGCGCTGCACGTCCTGCGGGACGTGCTGGAACCGGCTGGATCGGCCGCTGGACCGGCCACGGCAGAGGGAGCATTGGGATGAACCAGCACGACGACGGCCGGGGCCAGGACCACGGCTGGGTGGATCCGCCGGAGGCCGGTCTCCTGAAGCAGACGCTGGGCGCGATGGCGGGCGGGGTCGACCCCACGTCGCCCACCGGCCCGGCCGCGACCATGACGGCGATGAGCAGGCGGGTGCGGCGGCGTCGGACGGCGAAGCTGGGCGGGCTCGGTGGCGGTGCTCTAGCGCTGGTGGGCGCGCTGGTGCTCGGGGCGGGGCAGCTCGCACCCGCTGCCCCGGACCAGTCCGAGCTCCTGCTGCCGGGGGGATCCGCGCCCTCGCAGTCGGCTGAGGCGTCGGCGTCGGCGTCGACCAGGCCGGACCTCCCGATCCGGGACGGCTACCAACCCGACTGGCTCGCTGGGACCGACCTGAGGTGCGGCATGCCGGTGGCCGACCTGGAGTCCACGGCGCAGGGCTGGTCGGTCGCGTCGTCCGGCGACATCTACGAGCGGTCGGGAGACCTCAGCGGCGGCGAGCCCGCGACGCAGCGCGGCATGGCAGCGACCGTCAAGGAGGGGGAAGGGACGCTCCACGGGGCCCCCGTACTGGTGTGGAGCCAGGACGGCGTGGTGGTGGACCTGGGAACCGACGTCTTCGCGGCGTCGGACCTGCGCGCTCCGCTGCTCGGTTCCGGGGCGGATGCCATCGAGGCGCTGGGCGGTCCGGTCACGACCTGCATGCCCAGCGGGACCGGTGACAGCACCGTCTTCGAGACACCGCTGCCCGAGGGGGACTACGACGTCCGGGTGGTCGCGCTCCCGGAGGTCCCGTCGGGCGACCTGGCGATCGCGGTGAGCGATCCGGTGCAGGTCCGGATCGACGCAGACGGCGCCCACAGCCCGACCGGCGAGCCTGGTGGTGAGTCGGTGATCGAGTTCCCGGAGCCGGTCGGCGGCCAGGTCGCGCGGTTCGACCTGGACCGCACCACCGACTGGGTCACCGCGAAGCTGACCCGGCCTGTCTACTCGTCCGGCACGCCGATGCGGGTCGTGGGCCGGTGCGACGGACCGGACCCGGAGGCCCTGCTGCCGATCGAGGTGGTGCTGTGGCCCACCGGCGACGTGCTCACGTCCACCCAGATCTCCTGTGACGGGGACGAGGCAGGGGAGGAGGTCGAGATTCCGGCGGACGCGGGGGCGACCCTCGACATCCGGCTACCCGGCATCCCCGACGGCGTAGGCCGAGCCTGGGTCTCCCTGGAGCCGGCGACGCCGGAGAGCTGACCCACCGACGTGTCAGACGCCCAGGTCACCCGGGTGACC